>CAIOAQ010000079.1 GCA_903856025.1 uncultured beta proteobacterium | reverse complement strand
TGCCACCGGCGAGTGGATTGGCTGCTTTGGCCTGACCGAGCCGAACCACGGCTCCGACCCGGCGGGCATGCTCAGTCGTGCCGTGAAAGTGCCGGGCGGCTACAAACTCAGCGGCAGCAAGATGTGGATTTCCAACTCCCCTATAGCGGATGTGTTTGTGGTCTGGGCCAAGGAAGTCACCGCAGACGGCAAAGTCGGCCCGATCCGTGGCTTCGTGCTGGAAAAAGGTGCGGCGGGCTTGAGCGCCCCTGCCATTCACGGCAAGGTTGGCCTGCGCGCCAGCATCACCGGTGAAATCGTCATGGATGGCGTGTTTTGCCCTGAGGAAAACGCTTTCCCGGAAGTGCAGGGCTTGAAAGGCCCCTTCACCTGCCTGAACAGTGCACGCTACGGCATTGCCTGGGGCGCACTGGGAGCGGCAGAAGACTGCTGGTTCCGCTCGCGTCAGTACGTGATGGATCGCCAGCAGTTTGGTCGTCCGCTGGCTGCCAACCAGTTGATTCAGAAGAAATTGGCCGACATGCAAACTGAGATTGCCCTGGGGCTTCAAGGTTGTCTGCGCCTGGGTCGCATGAAGGACGAAGGCACGGCCGCGGTCGAGATCACGTCGATTTTGAAACGCAATTCCTGCGGCAAGGCGCTGGACGTGGCCCGGCTGGCGCGCGACATGATGGGTGGCAACGGCATCAGCGACGAATTTGGCGTGGCCCGCCACCTGGTGAATCTGGAAGTGGTCAACACCTACGAAGGCACGCACGACATCCATGCGCTGATTCTGGGACGGGCACAGACGGGGATTCAGGCGTTTTGTTGATTAGCACTTGATGGGGCAGATTTCAATTGATTTAATTCCAATTCACTTTTGAAAGTTTTGTTTTGGATGTTTTTGTAGTCCCCCCTATCCCCCCTATCCCCCCGCCTCTTTCCACCCCCGCCGGGGCGGAAAGAGGAGCCAACAGCCCTATTTGGCCGCGTGTTTAAACCAAGGTCTTACACGCCGTGGGGCAGTGTGTGTAAATGAGCAGGGGACAGATGGGGCAGAAAAGAAATCGATGTTTGTATTGAATTCTGAAAACTGATAGGCGACAGTGCAGTTGATATTTAAACGAAATCATGTGTCCCCAAGCCGCCTACAAACTGCCTCCCGGCGTGTAAGACTTCAGTGAACAGCGTCTGCCAGATACGGCTGTTAGCTCCCCTTTCCGCCCCGGCGGGGGTGGAGAGGGGTTGGGGGTGAGGGGGGGATTACAAAAGCATCATCCACAAATAAGCCCCTCAATCACACCCCTGCCAAAAAACGACAACTCACAAAACCACTTCCTAAAAAATCCAAAAACCATGACCACACCACCCTCCGCCCTCTCTCATCTCAAAGTGTTAGACCTCTCAAGAGTCTTGGCTGGCCCTTGGTGTACCCAGATGCTGGCCGACCTGGGTGCCGACGTGATCAAGGTTGAGCGCCCCGGCGCGGGCGACGACACGCGCCATTGGGGGCCACCGTTCCTTAAGGATGCTGACGGCCATGACACCGATCAGGCCACCTATTTCACCGCCTGCAACCGCAATAAACGCGCCATCACGCTGGACATGGCCCAGCCTGAAGGGCAGGCGTTGATTGTCAAAATGGCGGCGCAAAGCGACATCCTGGTAGAGAACTTCAAGGTCGGCGGCTTGAAGCAATACGGTCTGGACTATGAGAGTCTAAAAGTCATCAACCCGCGTTTGATCTACTGTTCGGTCACCGGCTTCGGTCAGGACGGACCTTACGCCGAGCGCGCGGGGTACGACCTGATGATCCAGGCCATGAGCGGCCTGATGAGCATCACCGGTCACGCCGACGGCGAACCCGGCGGTGGCCCGTTGCGCATGGGCGTGGCGTTGGTAGATGTGCTCACCGGCATCTATGCGTGCAGCGCCATTCTGGCGGCGGTCGAGTCACGCCACCAAACCGGTCTCGGGCAACACATCGACATGGCCTTGCTGGATGTGGGCATGGCGGTGCTGGCCAACCAGGCGGCGGGTTTTCTCAACACCGGTGCCGTGCCACAGCGCCAGGGCAACACGCATCCCAGCTTGGCGCCTTACCAGCCCTTTGAAACTTCTGACGGTTCGGTGCTGATGGCCATGGGCAACGACGGTCAGTTTGCGCGCTTCTGTGCTGCCGCAGGCTTTTCCGAGTGGGCCAAAGACGCACGTTTTTCCAGCAACACCCTGCGTGTGCAACACCGTGACGTGTTGGTCGCGCTGATGAACACGGTCACGCGCACACGCACCACGGCGCAATGGGTCACGCTGCTGGAAGACAAAGCTGTGCCGTGTGGCCCCATCAACACCGTGGCACAAGCCTTTGAGGTGCCTCAAGTGCAAGCCCGAGGCTTGATCATAAAACAGCCTGTATTCAGCGTAAATAAAGCGCAATACGCTAGCGATTCGATAGCAAAGCAAACGTTTGTCAGCACGGTAGCCAGTCCGATGCGTTTGAGTGCCACGCCGCCGGTACTGCGTCGTGCACCCCCCGCACTGGGGCAACACACCGATGAAGTATTGGCAGAACTTGGCCTTGATGCACAGGCAGTGCAGGCCTTGCGTGGTCGTGGTGTGATTTAGGGAAACTGCGCAATAAAGATATTTGGAAGCCCTTGGGTAGCACATTTAGAATGGGGTCTTCACTTAGAGGGGTTTTTCAATGGCGGCTTACCACGCACTGATTCAATTGGTTGCACTGTCGGGATTTTTGGGATCAATGGGTGCAACGGTGGCGCAGACGCTCCCCCCGCGTGTGGGATCCAACGTGGACTTGGCGGCCATGCTCAAAGACGCGCAGGCCAACCCTGCCCAATTGGAGTCCTTGGTCAAGTCAGGTGCCAAAGTGGCCACGTTTTGTGCCAGTTGCCATGGCGATGGTGGCAACAGTGCCAAGCCCGATGTCCCTAACCTTGCTGGGCAAAATGCAGCCTACCTTCTTGAAGAAATGCGCCAATTCATGGATGGGCGCAGACGCGATACCGAGTTCAAGCAGCGTTTGATCAAGGTGTTGAGCCCGCAGGAGAAAATCGGCTTGAACTTGTACTATTCACGCCAAAGTGTGACCCACAAGCCCGCAGCCAACCCCGCTTTGGCAGCGAAAGGGCAAGCGATTTATAAAAAAGAATGCGCCGATTGTCATGAGGATGATGGCCGTGGTACCGACAAAGTGGCCCGTGTTGCAGGACAACAGCTTGAATACCTGAACCACACGCTTAACGCCTATCGCACCGGTTCCAGCCTGCGCTCCAATCGCCAAATGACCACCACCGTGCGCAGTTTGAGTGAGCCCGACGTCAGTGCAGTTGCGGCCTATATGGCCTCCATGAAATAGGCAGCACCGGCTTCATAGTTCAAAATAATTGACTGTTGAAGTCAATCCGGTTGAATCTGTTTGCATTGACTGATCTCTAAACTTCCGGGTATGGAAAGCAAATTTGCTTTCAGCCCTGAATTTGGAGAACTGCTTTGTCCTCGACCCTGTCTGCGAAAAAATCCCCTGCGCTGCGCTACAGCCTGGTCGCCATCGGGCTTCACTGGTTGCTGGCTTTGGCCATCTTCGGTTTGTTCCTGATGGGTATTTACATGGCCGATTTGCCGTTTTCACCGCAGCGCCTGAAGCTTTATAACTGGCACAAATGGGCCGGTATGACCTTCCTGGCGCTGACCGTGTTGCGCCTGTTGTGGCGCATCACCCATCGGCCACCGGCATTGCCAACGTCCATCAGTCATGCCATGCCAAGCTGGCAACTGCGCGCCTACCACGCCACGCACCACCTGATGTATGCGTTGTTTTTTGTGGTGCCTTTGATCGGCTGGGCGTACAGCTCGGCTGCGGGTTTTCCCATTGTGTTGTTTGGACAACTGCCGCTGCCGGACCTGTTGTCCGCCGACAAGGCGTTGGCTGAACTCATCAAACCATTTCACAAATATGCTTCGTTCGCGTTGATCGGACTGGCTGCCCTGCACACCGTCGCGGCGATCAAACACCAGTTGATAGATCGCGATGGCCTGATTGCTCGCATGTTGCCCGGTCGCGGCTAAGCCCTCGCCACTACCCTCTTGCGACCCCAAATTTTGAATCATTGGAGCGACCTCACCATGACACGCCAACTCTATTTATCCACCGCGCTGCTCGCTGGGCTCATGGCAAGTCTGCCAGTTGCGGCCCAGCAAAAGCTGTTGCCTGCACAAAGCGAACTGGCCTTTTCCGCCAAACAAATGGGGGTGCCGATGACAGGGTACTTCAAGAAATTTGATGCACAGATCAGCTTTGATACAAGCAAGTTGGCCACCAGCAAAGTCGCTTTCACCGTCGACATGGGCAGCGCCACCCTGGGCTCAAAAGAGGCCGACAGTGAGTTGCCTACTGCGACGTGGTTCAACGTGCCCAAGTTTCCCCAAGCCAGCTTCACATCTTCCGGCATCAAGGCGCTTGGCGCGGGCAAATTTGAGGTGGCGGGCCAGTTGTCCATCAAAGGCCAGGTGCAGAACGTGCAAGTGCCTTTGACCATGACCCAAACCGGCGCACTCACGGTGGCCACCGGTGTGCTGCCGATCAAACGGCTGGCTTTCAAGATTGGTGATGGCGAGTGGGCCGACACCTCGATGGTGGCGGACGATGTGCAGGTTCGGTTCAAGTTGTCCTTGACCGGCGTGGGCAAACTCTAAACCGCGCACGCGCCTCGTTTGATTTTTGTTTGTTCTTTTTCTTTGACCCTTCAGGAGTATTTATGCGTTCATCCCTTTTGCCTATTGCCGCCGTTGTTGTTTTGCTCTCGGCTACCGTGTCCGCCCAGGCTGCCACCTACGCCATCGACCCGGCACACACCTATGTGACCTTTGAGATTGGCCACTTTGGCACCAGCACCAACCGTGGCCGCTTTGACAAGAAGGAAGGTTCGGTTGAGCTTGATCGCGCCGCCAAAACCGGCAAGGTCAGCATCGTGGTGGACACCACTTCAATCAACACCGGCTTTGCGCCTTTCAACAAGCACCTGCAAAGTGCAGACTTGTTTGATGCAGAGAAATTTCCGACCATGACGTTCACCGCCGACAAGTTCAGCTTCAATGCCACCAAGGTCAGCGAAGTGACTGGCAGCCTGACCCTGCTGGGCAAAACCCATCCGCTGACCCTCAAGGCCAATAATTTCAATTGTTATGACAACCCCATGACCAAGCGCGAATCCTGCGGCGGTGATTTTGAAGGCACCGTTGACCGTACCCTGTTCGGCATGAACTACGGTATTGACTGGGGTTTCCCGAAAGACGTCCGCGTGGTGGTGCAGATCGAAGCCGTCAAACAATAAGCCCGCAAATAAAAAGCCCCGCAGGCGACAAACCTGCGGGGCTTTTTCTATGGGATTGCCGGTCAGTGACTTCAGGCCAGCAGGCTGTCTGCGCTGACGTATTCGTAGCCCAGGTCTTTGGCAACGGCTTCGTAGGTGACCTTGCCGTTGGCGACATTGAGACCATTTTTCAGGTGCACATTGTCTTTAAGCGCCTGCTTCCAGCCCTTGTCGGCCAGCGCCACGGCGTGACCGATGGTGGCGTTGTTCAGTGCAAAGGTGGAAGTGCGGGCCACAGCGCCTGGCATGTTGGCCACACAGTAGTGCACCACACCGTCCACCATAAAAGTGGGTTCAGCGTGTGTGGTGGCGTGTGAGGTCTCAAAGCAGCCGCCTTGGTCAATGGCCACGTCCACCACCACAGCACCCTTCTTCATGCGCGAGATCATGTCGCGTGTCACCAGCTTGGGTGCGGCAGCGCCTGGGATCAATACACCACCGACCACCATGTCAGCATCCAGCACGGCGTCTTCCACGCTTTGGGCGTTGGAGAACACGGTGTGAATGCGGTTGCCAAAGATCAGATCGAGTTGACGCAGGCGGTCGACGTTTTTATCGATCACGGTGACCTTGGCACCCATGCCCACGGCCATTTGCATGGCGTGGGTACCGACCACACCTGCACCCAAAATCACAACGTGTGCTGCTGGCACGCCTGGCACGCCGCCAATCAACACGCCCATGCCGCCTTTGGATTTTTCCAGATGTGCACAACCTGCTTGTACCGCCATGCGGCCAGCCACTTCACTCATGGGTGCCAGCAAAGGCAAGCCGCCGCCTGGGCCGGTGATGGTTTCGTAAGCGATGCAGATGGCACCGGATTTGACCAAGGCCTTGGTTTGTTCTGGGTCCGGAGCCAGGTGCAGGTAGGTGTAGAGGATTTGGCCGGGGCGCAGCATGGCGCATTCTTGTGGCTGCGGCTCTTTGACCTTGACGATCATGTCCGCAGCGGCGAACACTTCAGCGGCAGAACCAGCCAGGCTTGCACCAGCGGCAATGTACTGTTCATCGCTCAGGCCAATGGCAGCGCCTGCGCCGCTTTGTACCAGCACCTTGTGGCCATGGCTGGTGAGTTCACGCACGCTGGCCGGGGTCAGGCCAACGCGATATTCGTGGTTCTTGATTTCTTTGGGTAGTCCGATCAGCATGTGTGTCTCCGTTGATTTAGTGAGGTCCACAGTGTTACTCAAGTGGCCTCCAAAAAACCATGCATCAGAATTTTCCACGCCGCATCGTCGGTGCTAATTCAGAGCTTGATCCTTTGCGGATCAGGGTGCCAGCGATTGTTGTTTGCCAAGCTGTATGCGCAGGCGGAACTGCTCGTGGTCAAGCTCGTGAAGTTCGTTGCGCAGATCCCTGCGCTCTTTGTCATCGTCGGCTTTTTCAAGGCGCTTTTGCAGGCGATTGATTTCCTGATCATTGCGTTGAATCTGTTCGCTGGTGCGATAAACCTGCAAGCCCGCCAACAGGTTGTGTGAAAACAGCGCGTAACCGGCTTGACCGACGCAGACCAATTCCTTGCCGTTGTGGCCTTCCAGCCCCTGTCGCCAGCCGTTTGCGGCGGTGCAAAATTTCACAATCCCGGCATCCCAGCCCTGGCGGTAAGCCACCGCGTTGGGATGCACACCGATCTTGCCGCAGTCTTCTGCGTAATTGGCCAAGCGCGACTCGGGCACGCCTTGCGCCCCATCGGTCAGCCCCACCCGCTGCCAGTCGGCCACGCGGCACTGCGATTCAGACATGGACTCGCATCCGGCCAGCAGCGCCGCCAACATCAAACTTCCAGCTATGACCGTGGTACGCACCTGAATCCCCTCTATGCTGATGTGGATGGTGAGTTTGTACCATTGATTCAAAGCCACGCAGGCTGGCGACTCATGTGAAGGAGTCGTCGCGCTGCGTTTGAAACTTACCTGCTGCTCGGAAAACTGAACACTGCCGCATCGCC
>CAIOAQ010000078.1 GCA_903856025.1 uncultured beta proteobacterium | reverse complement strand
GCTTTCTTCACGGGGGATAGACGCATAAATCCTATTCAAACATCGCCTCCAGGCCTTCAGTGAGCTCCAGCAGGGGTGGCATCAGGCTGGACTCGTCTTGCGGTAACTGGTTGGCCAGCGCACCGGTCCAGCCAGAGTCCAGATGCAGGCGGCGCCCCACGTCCACCGGGTAAGTCGCCGCCTGAACCTCTGGGCTCAGGTGAAGCACCTCACACCTGGCACGCCATGCGCCCATGTGTACCCAGGCGGCGGCCTCTGAAAATTCTGGTGCAGCCAGAGGCGTAGCGACCTGACGCAAGGCGTCAATCAAGGGTTGTGGGAAATTCCAGATTCTGGCCAGCTCCGCCGACACCTGCGCATAGTGGAAACCAAAAGTATCCATCTCAAGCTGAACTCGCCCACCGTCGAGCACGCTCATTTGCTTGTCCAGCGGTGCCATGGCCTGCGGCATCACGGCGTGCATCTGGAGTTGCCCGATGCCGTGCATCAAGCCCAGCGTGAACACCATGTCTGAATTGAAGTCGCCGCGGTGTGCCAGCCAACGTGCGCTGCAGGCGGTGTACAGGTTATAGCGCCAGAACTGGGGCAGATCAATGCCCTGGATGTGCTTGAACGCCCCGGCCACGCTGTTGCCCAGCACCAGGTTGCGCACCATCACAAAGCCCAGCATCTGCAGGGCGGCATCCACCGTACCAATGCTGCGCGACACGTTGAAATAGGCCGAATTGGCAAGCCGAAGCAACTTGGCACTCAAGGCCGGGTCAGCGGCCAATTGCGACGCAATTTCCGTCACCGACACGTCTTCTGAGCTGAAGCTGGCAATGAGTTGCTGGCCGACTTTGGGGATGGTCGGCAATTTGCCGGGTTGGTCAATCAGGCTTTGGAGTTCCATGGCATCGCTTTGCGAAAAAAAGGTGATTTTGATTATGGCAGTGCGTCCGCACGCCCACAGGCCGATTCACATTGACCTTGTCATGGATCAATCTAGGTACCAATCTCAATGGCGATGTACATCACAGTGGTCTATGATGGAAATCGCATTGAATCCCCCTACTTCCGGTGACATCATGACGGCAAAAATCAAACAAAATTCCGCTAAAACCAGCCCAAAAACTCCGCCGGTCGCTGCCTCATCCGGCAGCAACAACGACTACTTCACCGATGCGATTCAGCGCAACGTCCTGTTCATGGAAACCATGCTCAACCGGGGCAACAACTACGTTGAGCATCTGGACAAAGGCACGCCTGCGCTGTTGAACTTTGAGCACGAGGTGGTGGTGGATGGTCATGACCTGCCCGAGCCTTGCAACTACGCGCTGTTGCGATTGATTCCGCCAGCCCATTTGCCCGTCAACCCGCTGGCACGCCCGGTCATGGTGGTTGACCCGCGCGCTGGCCATGGCCCGGGCATTGGTGGCTTCAAGCAAGACTCTGAAGTCGGCATGGCGATGCGTGCCGGTCACACGGTTTACTTTGTCACCTTCCGGCCTGAACCTGAAGAAGGCCAAACGCTGTTCACCGTGATGCATGCCGAAGCACAGTTCATGGAAGCCGTGATCGCCCGTCACCCCCAAGTCAAAGCCCGACCGGTGGTCATCGGCAACTGCCAGGCCGGCTGGGCCATGATGGCGCTCAACGCGACGCGACCAGAATTGTTTGGACCGCTGATGATCATGGGTGCCCCAGTGTCCTACTGGGCTGGCAGCTCCAAACTCAACCCGATGCGTTATTCAGGCGCCTCCTTGGGCGGCTCGTGGCTGGCATCGATGACCGCAGACTTGGGCGCCGACCGCTTTGATGGTGTCAATCTGGTCGAAAATTTTGAACGCCTGAACCCGGCCAACACCTATTGGAACAAGTACTACAACCTCTGGAGTCATGTCGACACGGAGGCTGACCGTTTTCTGGAATTCGAGCGCTGGTGGGGCGGCTTTTTCCGAATGACCGGTGCCGAGATTGAAGGCATTGTGGAAAACTTGTTTGTTGGCAACCGACTGGCCCGTGGCACCGTCATGGCTGACGGCCAAGCCATCAACCTGCGCAACATCACCGCACCGATCGTGGTCTTTGCCTCCTGGGGCGACAACATCACGCCACCACCGCAGGCGCTCAATTGGATCATTGACACCTGGGGCGACGAACGTGCCATTGCCGCCGCCGGACGCACCATTGTGTATGTGCTGCACGAAGACGTGGGGCACCTTGGTATTTTTGTGGGCGGTGAGGTGGCCCGCAAAGAACATGACCAGTTGGTCACTTCATTGGACATCATCGAAAGCCTGCCACCAGGACTCTACGAGATGAAGCTCGTCGCCAAGTCGGGGGTGGAACCCCTGCGTTGGGAAGAGCTGGAACCAGGCGGCTACACAGTGCATTACGAGCACCGCACCATGGCGGACCTCACGGCGCTCAACCCAGAAGGGCGCGAGGAAGAGGCAATGTTTTCAACCATCGCCAAGCTGTCCGAATCCAACGCCAAGTTTTACAAAACCTGGATCCGCCCCTGGCTGAAGTTGGCTGTGACCCGCCCTGTGGCCGATGCCATTGGCAAACTGCATTCCATGCGGATGCAGCGCCAGCTGCTCTCAGACACGCTGCCCATCGCCCCCTTGATTCGGGCCGCTGCGGCACAAGCACGTGCACAGCGTGTGCAAGTGGCTGACGACCACCCCATGCGCGTCATGGAAAAGAAAACCGCACAACAAATCACCGAGGCGCTCGACAAGTTTCGCGACCAGCGAGATGAGGGGCTCGTGAAATGGACACGGCAGGTGTTTGGCCCCAAGGGCTTGGGTGCCGTGATCAAGCCTGACACACCCGACGCGGAAGTCGCACTGGCGCGCGCGCTGGAAGACTTGGCCGCACAGCGCGAATCTGCACTCCAACACATCAACGAAGGCGGCTTTGCGGTGGCGGTGTGCCGCATTGTGATTGCCGGTATGGTGTCTGTCGGCGCATTTGAGCGGCGCAGCTTGCGCCTGGCACGCCTGCTGACCCAACTGCCCACCGGCCAGCTCAAAGGTGTCAGCGCACAAACCGACTGGATCAAGTTGCTCAAAGAGCAGGCCCGCATGACGGCCGTTGCACCGGTTGAGGCGCTCAATGCGCTCGAGCAGCTGCTGCCCGATCAAACCAGCCGAGAAACCGCACTCGCAATCTCAGCCGCGGTGATGATGATCGAGCCCACGCTGGCCAACCCACGCTCAGAAATCATTGAATTTTTGATGGATACATTGGGCGCAGACCCGGAGCGCGTCATGGACTTGGCGTGCCGTTTGACTGGCGCGC
>CAIOAQ010000077.1 GCA_903856025.1 uncultured beta proteobacterium | reverse complement strand
GCCCCCACAGTTTTGCTCAGCACCCTGCCCTGTGCATCGACCAGCAAGGTTAAAGGCAAGTGGTCAGCACCCAACATGTGCTCCAGCTCCAGCTGGTAATCGATGTAGTGGTTGAGCGTGGCGCTGCTTTTTCGCAGAAAGCCTTTGGCGGCCTCGGGGTAATCGTCCGTAGAGATGCCAATCACGCTGAATTGCTGACCCAGGTCGCTCCAGGCCAGACGCTCCAGCGAGCCCATCTCGGCGATGCACGGCGGACACCAGCTGGCCCACACGTTGATGACCAAGGGCTTGCCGCGAAAGTCCCCGAGCTTGCGGTCCGGCCCATTGAGCCCCCGCATCGTGGCTTGGCGCAGCACGCTGCCCACTTCCACCTCGCCCGGGGTCTTGGCATGCCCAGCCATCGTGAATACCCATAGCAACACCCACAAGACATGTTTCAGTGACTTCGAGAACATCTGATCGGGCTTTCTATTGCTACCAATTAAATAGCTGTACACACAAACAACACGAGGGCTACATGCCAATTTTTTATAAACTTGAAAAATCAGGCTTGCGTTTTTCAAGAAACGCACCAAACGCTTCTTTGGCAGCGGGTTCAGCCAACAGGCGACCAAAAATTTTGCCTTCCTCTGCCATGTGCGCCGCTACCAGAGCGGCCTGACCCTGTTTCATCAGGCGCTTGGAAATCAGCAAGGGCTCCAGCGGTTTAGCGGCCAGACGCAGGGCTTGGCGACGGGCCAGCGCATTCACCTCGACTGGCGGAACGATGCGGTTGATCAGCCCCATCTCCAGCGCGGCCTCGGCGGTGAACGGGTCACCCAGCAACAGGGCTTCAGCGGCACGGACATAGCCCATGCGCTGCGGTGCCAACAAACTTGACGCAGCTTCCGGGCACACGCCCAGGTTGACAAACGGCATGGAAAAAGCCGCGTTGTCGCCGGCATAAATCAGATCACAGTGGAACAGCATGGTGGTGCCAATGCCCACCGCCGGACCACACACCGCTGCCACCACTGGTTTGGTAAACGTGCTGATAGCGCGCAAAAACCTGAACACCGGCACATCAAGCGACACGGGTGGCGCTTGCAGGAAGTCGGCAATGTCGTTGCCGGCGCTGAACACCGTTTCATGCCCCTGAATCACCACCACACGCACGGCATCATCCGCCTGGGCACGTGTCAGCACATCGGCCAAATCCGCATACATACCTGCGGTGAACGAGTTCTTTTTGTCGACACGGTTAAAGGTGATCGTCAATACCCGCTCGGCGGTGTCCATCAGGATGTCGGTCATAAAATTTTTCCTTGCGTTACAAGCACAAAATCCCGGCTCGCGCCAGGATTTTAGGGATTCACGACCAGCAGCCCTCTGCTGGTCAGATGCGATAGCGTATCAGACGCGCTCGAAGATGCCCGCAGCGCCTTGGCCCATACCAATGCACATGGTCACCATGCCGTATTTGCCTTGCGTACGCTGAAGGGCGTGAATCACCGTCGCAGCACGGATCGCACCGGTGGCACCCAACGGGTGACCCAATGCAATCGCGCCACCCATCGGGTTCACCTTGGACTGATCCAAACCCAGGGTGTTGATGACCGCCAACGATTGTGCGGCAAAGGCTTCATTGAGTTCAATCCAGTCGAGCTGGTCCATGGTCAAACCGCCGTTTTTAAGGGCGGCGGGAATCGCCTCGATCGGGCCAATCCCCATGTATTGCGGCGGCACGCCTTTGGCCGCAAAGCTCACAAAACGCGCCAAAGGCTTCAAGCCAAATTGTTTGACAGCTTTTTCGCTGGCCAAAATCAGGGCACCTGCGCCGTCCGAAGTTTGTGAACTGTTGCCAGCCGTCACGCTGCCACGTGCGGCAAACGGTGACTTGAGCTTGGCAAGACCTTCAAGCGTGGTGTCGGGGCGAGCACCTTCGTCCACACTGACCACACGCTTTTTCTCAATGACTTCACCGGTTGCGAGGTTGGGCGCGCGGTCGGTCACTTCGATCGGTGTGGTCTCAGCGGTGAAATAACCAGCCGCTTGGGCAGCCAGCGCACGTTGGTGTGATTGCAGCGCAAAGGCATCTTGCGCTTCACGGCTGACTTTCCACTGGGTGGCCACTTTTTCTGCGGTCAGACCCATGCCGTAGGCGATGCCAACGTTTTCATCCTTGTCGAACATCATGGGCGAGAAGGAGGGTGCGTTACCGCCCATGGGCACCATGCTCATGCTTTCCACACCTGCAGCAATCATCACATCGGCTTCGCCCACACGAATGCGGTCAGCCGCGGTCTGGATGGCAGATACGCCGGAGGCACAGAAGCGGTTGATGGTGATGCCGCCCACGCTGGTGGGCAAGCCTGCCAGCACAGCTGCGGTGCGGGCAATGTTCAGGCCTTGCTGGCCTTCGGGCATGGCACAGCCGCAAACGATGTCTTCAATCGCATTGGGGTCCAGTCCGGGAACTTGCGCCAGGGCGGACTTGAGTACGGCCACCAGCAGGTCGTCCGGACGCGTATTGCGGAAAAACCCGCGTGTCGATTTGCCAATGGGGCTGCGTGTCGCAGCGACGATGTAGGCTTCTTGAACTTGTTTCATTTTTGATCCTTAAATTGTTGGAGGCTGCGCTTTGCGTGGGCCGGATGGAATCCAGGCCCAGATAAATTCGCATTCGATCGGCTGTGCGCCGGACTCATCACTGACTTGCACTTGCACCGAGACTTCACCTTTATCGGTTTCCTGCATCAACGTGCGTTGCGCATCTGTCAACACCGCTACCGCACGCAGGGCACCCTGTGCACGCTTTTTGAACTCTACCTTGAGCTGCTTGGCCAGCGGTACACAGTCATCACGCACATTCATACCCACCACCATGCCGGTGGCCGTTTCAGCCAGCAAGGTCATGGCCGCCGCATGCACGCCATGGATATGGTTTTGCACGCAGCGCCGGTTGGCTACGGCAATTTCAACTTGTTGCGCGGTCATGCGCACGAAATCGAGCTTGGCCGTACCGGTGAACGGAACCGTGCGGCGCAACACCAGGTTGCGTGCCCAAGCCCGTGCAAAGCCAGGAACGCGTTCCAAGCCTTGCATGGCGCGGCCCAAGCGGTTGGGGTGCGATGAGACGGTGCTTTGTGCCATGTCAATTGCGCACGGGTTTGCCGTTTTGCATCATGCCCATGATGCGTTCCTGCGTCTTGGCGTTGCCCAGCAATTCACCAAACGCCTTGCGCTCCAGTGTCATCAAGTACTCTTCATCGACCAGGCTGCCGGCATCGACATCACCACCACACACCACCCAAGCGATCTGGCAACCGATGAAGAAATCGTAGGCGCTGACGAAACCGCCATCGCGCATGTTCACCAACGTGCCCTTGATGGTGGCCAGTCCACTGCGTCCGGCCACCGGGAATTGGCGCTTGAGCGGCGCACGATAGCCGCTGTCAAACATGGCCTTGGCCTCGTTGATGGCCACAAACAACAGCTCGTCCTTGTGCGGCACGATCACATCGCTGTCCAACAAGTAGCCAATCTTGCGAGATTCGAGGGCACTCGTTCCGACCTTGGCCATCGCCGCAGCGGTGAAACCTTCTGTCAAGAACGGCAGCAGGTCCTTGCCAGTGGAGCTGGCAGCGTTCTCTGCGGCACGGCGGGCAATATAAGCCAGACCACCACCGCCTGGCACCAGGCCGACACCGACTTCAACCAGACCCATGTAGCTTTCCATGGCCACCACACGTTTGGCGGTGTAAGCAGCCAATTCGCAACCACCGCCCAAAGCCAG
>CAIOAQ010000076.1 GCA_903856025.1 uncultured beta proteobacterium | reverse complement strand
TCAGACTCCGTAGGGTCGATGTGCGCCAGAACCTGGCCGGCGTTCACCGTGTCACCTTCACGAACGAGCAGACCACGCAACTCGCCCGGTACACGGGCTTTGACCCACGCCGTATTGACCGCCTGGACAGGTCCAGAGATGGCAATTGTCTGAATCAAATCCAGGGATTTGACCGTGACCAAATCGCTGGCAGCCAGGTTCAGGCTGACCTGGGCCTTTTGCGTGGCTTGTTGGGATTCAAGTGCGGTTTTTGCGATTTTTCGGGCTGACAGGGTGCGTGCGGCACCGGCAGCAAGCAAGGCGAGCACCAGGGCAGCACTGGCCCATTTCATCCAGGGTTTCATTGAAATTGGTTTTCCTGTAGAGCGGTTATTGGGGAGTTTTGTGCAGAAAAACCATGCAGCAGCATGTCAAGTTGCGCGTTCAGATATTGTTTCGGATCCAACTCCAGGTGACTGGCGCAGCAACTGCCCAGCGAGTGGCGCCACATGGCCAGAAAGAGCATGGGGGCCATGACCAGCACCACACCATACTTCAAGTCCATGGGGCGGAATTCACCGCTGGTGACACCGCGTCTTAAGAGGCGCTCTATCAGGCTGGTTCCAGGTTGAATCACCTCGTGCTGATAGAACTCGGTGAGTTCCGGAAAGTTTTGCGCCTCACTCATCATCAGTTTCGGAATGCCACTGGCCTTCGTGGAGCCGATACGCTCCCACCAACTGAACAGGCAATAACGCAGCATTTCCTGGGTGCTGCCTTTAAAGCGATCGAATTCTTCATTCCATTCGGCAAAACGGCCGGAGATGTTTTCACGCACCACCGCTTTAAAGAGATCTTCCTTGCTTGGAAAATACAGAAATAGAGTGCCTTTGGACACCCCGGCGCGCTGTGCGACCTCTTCAACCCGGGTTGCGGCAAAACCCTTTTCTACAAACAAGTCCAGCGCCGCATCCAGCAATTCGCCCGGACGCGCTTCTTTGCGCCGTGAGCGGCGAACTTGGCCGTCAGAAGCCGCAGTGTGAGCAATCGTAGAAGTTGGCATGAAATTAATGACTAATGGGTTATTAATATAACTTTAGCCTGCTGCATTGTCAATTGAAAGCGTTTGAATGCCAAAGCCGAATGGGTAAATGTGTGCAAAGACCTGTGCGCGCCAGGGCTGGCAGTTTGGCGCTAGCATGCCAGTCATCTTGCCTATTTTGGCCAGGACTCTGGAGGTCAAGCGTGTCTCAAAATCTTCAAACCATCACCCTCGGCGGCGGTTGCTTTTGGTGTGTGGAGGCGGTGTATGTGCATGTTGCAGGCGTGGAGGATGTGGAGTCTGGTTACAGCAACGGGCAGATTCCGTGCCCGACCTATGAACAGGTGTGCAGCGGTCAAACCGGGTACGCCGAAGTGGTCAAACTGGTGTTTGATGCCACGCAGGTCAGCTTGCGCGACCTACTCGAAATCTTCTTTGTCATCCACGATCCGACGACGCTCAATGCCCAGGGCAATGACCACGGCACCCAATACCGCAGCGGAATTTATTTCAGCACGCCCGAACAGCAGCAGACCGCGCATGCGCTGATCCACGAGATGCAAATGAGTGGCGTGTACAGCCGACCGATCGTCACCGAGGTGTTGCCGCTGGCGAACTATTGGCCCGCCGAGCCCTACCACCAGGATTATTTTGCGAACAACCCAAACCAGGGTTATTGTGTCGCGGTGGCCGCACCCAAGGTGGCCAAGTTTCGCAAGACGTTTGCACGCCTGGTGCGCGATTAACTGGGCCGTTTTTTGGCAGCGGGTTTGCGTTTGGCTTGAGTAGTCCGGGCTTTTGTAGTTGCTTCGACCGGCTTGGTTGGG
>CAIOAQ010000075.1 GCA_903856025.1 uncultured beta proteobacterium | reverse complement strand
GGGCCAAAAAACCCCAAATAGGCGGTGACAGACAACACCGAGGCCAGCGCCATTGAACCGACGCCCACCGGGTTCACGTCGTACAGGTGCGCGCGCTTGAACTCAATGCCTTTGGGGCTCAGACCCAGGGGTTTGTTGATGACCAGATCGGCCACCACCGTCATCATCCAGGCAATCGCGATGTTGGAATAGAGTCCCAGTACATCGCCCAGTGCCTGGAACACGTTCATTTCCATCAACATGTACGCAATCAGCGTATTGAACACCACCCACACCACGCGTCCGGGATGGCTGTGCGTCAGGCGTGAGAAGAAATTGCTCCAGGCCAGCGACCCGGCGTAGGCGTTGGTGACGTTGATCTTAAGCTGCGACATCACCACAAAAATGGCCGTGGCCGCTACCGCCCATGGGTAATCCGAAAACACGTATTCGTAGGCTGCCAGGTACATCTGGTTCGGGTCCAGTGCCCGGTCCGTGGGCACGGCATGGGAAATGGCCAGGTGGGCCAGCAACACGCCGCCCAACATTTTCAGCACCCCTACCAGCACCCAGCCCGGACCGCCCAGCAGCACGCTGGCCCACCAACGCTGGCGTTTGGCTGGGGTGAGCGCGGGCATGAAGCGCAGGTAGTCGGCCTGTTCACCCATTTGTGTCATCAGCGCCACGCCAACCGTCAGTGCTGCACCAAACAAGGGCAGGCTGAACGTGACGGTGTGGCCCTTTTCACCAACATAGTGCACCACCCCGGCAAACGCAGTGGGTTCTTTCCACAGCACAAAGCAAAAGGGCAGCAACCACATCAGCAGCCACAGCGGTTGCGTCCAAACCTGCAAGCGGCTGATGGTGGACACGCCATGTGTCACCAGCGGAATCACCGCCAAGGCGCACAGCAGGTAGCCCCAAGTGGGCGGTATGCCCAGCGACAGCTCCAGCGCATAGGCCATCACGGCGGCTTCCAGCGCAAAAAAGATGAAGGTGAACGAGGCGTAGATCAGCGAGGTGAGGGTGGACCCGATGTAGCCAAAGCCCGCGCCACGGGTGAGCAAATCCATGTCCACGCCGTATTTGGCGGCGTAAATGCTGATGGGCAAACCGGCCAGAAAGATGATCAGCCCGGTGGCCAAAATGGCCCAGAACGCATTGACAAAACCGTACTGCACCAGCAGCGTGGCTCCCACCGCCTCCAGTATCAAAAACGCAGCAGCACCGCCAAGCGCGGTGTGGGCTACACGCCATTCAGACCACTTCCTGAAACCGTGTGGGGTGAAGCGCAGGGCGTAGTCTTCTAGTGTCTCCGCCGCCACCCAGCCGTTGTAATCCCGCCGCACCAGGGTGATGCGCTGGGGTGCGTTGGACGCATTTTCTGCGGCTGGGGGGTGGGTGGATGCGGTGTTCACACCCTGGTTGTGCAGTATTCATGCCACACCGCACCGCGTCAGACCAAACCCGCACGGCAATCCCTTTGGGTGGTCTCCTCATGCTGGGGTACCAGAAATAGTCAACCGCCCAAAGGGATCACCGCGCTAGACACTTTGGCTGCTGAAAAACTCAGGCACGGCTTTTGCGTTATCTGGCGTATGGAACTTACCCCAAGAGTTCAGCCGACTTTGGCGGCTGCACGAGCAAATAATCCAAGCATTGAGTGAAGCGAAATGGAACTGACTCCTCGTGTTCGGTCCGCATTTGCGGTCGCACGAGCTAATTAATCAAAGCATTGAGTGAAACGAAATGGAATTGACTCCTCGTGAAAAAGATAAGCTGCTGATCTTCACCGCTGGCCTGCTGGCTGAGCGGCGCAAAGCGCGTGGCTTGAAGCTGAACTACCCCGAAGCGGTGGCCCTGATCAGTGCGGCGGTGATGGAAGGCGCACGCGACGGCCAAACCGTGGCGCAGTTGATGAGTTTTGGCCGCACCATTTTGACCCGAGCCGATG
>CAIOAQ010000074.1 GCA_903856025.1 uncultured beta proteobacterium | reverse complement strand
GAGGCCAGTCCAGTAGCCACTTTTGTCATCGACATGAACCATGTTGTGACCCATTTCAATCGGGCGTGTGCCTTAACCCTGGGCATCCCTGCCGAGCGGGCCATTGGTCAAAAAGGACTGGCACAGTTGGTGGACGGTGTTGATCGAGCGGTACTCGCCGACCTGATTGTGGATGGTCGCATTCAAGCCATTGTGGATGACCTGTACCAGAGCCAATACCGCAGTTCCCTGAAGGTGCCCGGCGCCTTTGAAGGCGAAGAATTTTTGACGCTCACCGGGCGTTGCCTGGTGTTCGTCGCCGCACCACTGTACAACCCACAGGGTGAGATGATCGGCGCGATCGAAACCTTGCAAGACATCAGCGAACGCAAGGTGGCAGAGTCCGCCATGATGCAGGCGCAGCTGGAAGTTGAGCAGTTGGTGGATAAGCGCACCGCCGAATTGGCCGAAGTCAACCGCAACCTGCAAGAAGATGTGAATCGTCGGGAAATGGCTGAGCGTGCGCTGCAGGTGCGCAACGAAGAGCTTAACGCCCTCAACAACAAGTTGTCGGAAGTCAAGGAGCACCTGATCCATTCTGAAAAGCTGGCCTCCATCGGCCAATTGGCAGCGGGCATTGCCCATGAAATCAACAATCCGATTGGTTACATATTTTCCAACTTCGGTACCCTGGAAAATTACCTGGCTCAGCTCTTTGAAATGCTGACCATGTACGAAAGCGCCGAGTCAGCGGTCCAACCCGCGGAAGCGGCCAGAAAATTGCAAGTCAAGCGTGAAGAGTTGGATGTGGATTTTCTCAAAGAAGACATCCCGGTGCTGATGCGCGAAAGCAAAGAAGGCATTGTGCGCGTGCGAAAAATTGTGCAGGACCTGAAGGATTTTTCGCATGTGGATGCCACCACCGACTGGCAATTTGCCAACCTGAACCAGGGCATTGAATCTACCCTGAACGTGATCCACAACGAGATCAAGTACAAGGCAGAGTTGATAAAGGACTTGGCCGACCTGCCTGCGGTGCAGTGCTTGCCCTCGCAGCTCAACCAGGTGGTGATGAATCTGGTGTTCAACGCCGCACACGCCATCGGCACGGAGCGCGGCACGATCACCGTGCGCACCGGCCATGACGAAAACCACGCCTGGATTCAAGTCGCCGACACCGGCAGTGGCATCAAGGCAGACGTTTTGCCACGCATTTTTGATCCTTTTTACACCACCAAGTCCATCGGCAAAGGCACTGGCCTGGGCTTGTCCCTGTCCTACGGCATCGTTCAGAAACACCACGGCACAATTGATGTAGTAACCGAGCTTGGCAAAGGCAGCACGTTCACGGTCAAACTGCCTTTGAAACAACCCGCACCCCTGTGAGTGAATGCAACCCATGAGCCCAACACCATGACACCGGAAACCCCCTCTGTGGATGCCCCTGCGGCCAGCTTGCCCACTGTGCTGTGCGTAGACGATGAGCCCAATATCCTGTCGGCGCTCAAACGTCTGTTTCGTGGCAAAGGCTGGCAAACGCTCACCGCCGACAGTGGTCGGGCCGCGCTGACCTTGATGGAATCGCAATCGGTCGATCTGGTGATTTCCGACATGCGCATGCCAGAGATGAACGGCGCACAGTTTCTGGCTGAGGTTTGCACGCGCTGGCCCGCCACCATGCGCTTGCTGCTGACCGGTCACTCCGACGTCAGCGCCATCATTGATGCCATCAACCGTGGCGAAATCTACCGCTACATCACCAAACCCTGGGACGACAACGACATTGTGCTGATCGTGCGAGGTGCCCTTGAACGCCTGTCACTGGAGCAGGAAAAAAAGCGACTCGAAGCGTTGACGGCACGGCAAAACCAGGAACTGAAAGAACTCAATGCCAGCCTGGAATCCAAGGTAGAAGAACGCACCAGCGATCTGCGACTCGCCAACGACCAACTCAAAGCCAACTTTGTGACCACCATCAAGGTGTTGTCCACCCTGCTTGAAATGCGCGGAGGCAATTTGGCTGGCCACTCACGCCGGGTCGCAGACCTGGCCCGGCGTATCGCCATCAAACTCGACCTGAATGCCAAGCTGGTGCAGCAAATTGTGGTGGCTGGTTTGCTGCATGAAATCGGCAAGATCGGGTTTTCCGACGAACTGCTCAACAAACCGGTCGCCATGATGGCCCCCGAGCAACTTGACACCTACCGCAAGCACACCTTGCAAGCGGAGATGTTGCTATTGCCCTTGACGGATTTGCGCGAGGCATCGGAAATTGTCACGTCACAATTTGAGCGCGTTGACGGCACCGGTTTTCCAGCACAGCTGGTCGGTGACGCCATCAATATCGGCGCACGAATTCTGAGCGTGGCCAGCGATTTCGACAACATGCAAATCGGCACCCTGACCCAGGCCAAGCTGAAACCTGAAGAAGCCAAGATCATCATCACCCACAGCATCGGTAAACGCTATGACCCCACGGTGGTCACTGCGTTTCTTGCGCTGTTTGATGACCCCAAGCCCGAAGTCGCACGCAAAGAAGCCGTCCGGGAGGTTGCACTCGGCATCGACGACCTCAAGCCAGGCATGGTGCTCTCGCGCGACCTGGTCACCCCCAGCGGCATGCTGATGTTGTCAACCGGCCACCAGCTCGATGCGCGACTCATTGGAAAAATCTCCAGTTTTCTGAGGTTGGGCGGCGCAGACATTCTGGTCAACATCCGTGAGGACTCCATCCCTGCGGCAGTATCCTGAGAGCAGGCTACTGAACTAGGCGCATGGAACTTTCTACCTGGTTGACTTTTTTTGCGGCCGCCTGGGCCATCAGCATCTCGCCCGGCCCCGGTGCCATTGCCTCGATGAGCGCGGGGCTGAACCACGGTTTCAAGTACGGCTATGTCACCATCATTGGCTTGGTACTGGGCATTTGGTCACAGTTGCTGATTGTGGGTGTCGGTCTGGGGGCCTTGATTGCGGCATCCAGCACGGCATTCACCGTGGTCAAGTGGCTCGGCGTGGCCTACCTGGTATGGCTGGGCATCGCCCAATGGCGCGCACCTGCGCAGCCGATGGTGGCGGCATCCGACAACGGTGAAGTGGTGACCCAGCGTGCGTTGATTCTGAAAGCCTGGATGATCAACATCGTCAACCCCAAGGGCACGGTTTTTTTGCTGGCGGTGGTGCCGCAATTCATCAACCTGAAGCACCCGCTGCTGCCGCAGTACCTGATCATCGGAGGCACCCTGGCATTCACCGACATGGTGGTCATGACCGGCTACATCTCACTGGCATCCAGAGTGCTGGGCGCACTGAAAGAAGCCCGCCACATCCGTGCCATGAACCGCACCTTTGGCAGCTTGTTCATCCTGGCGGGTTCGTTGCTGGCGTTCTTCAAACGGGCTGAGTGATGCTATATTTAATATAGTGCCATCCCTTTTATATTCAAGGGCTAGATGTCAATTTATTGAATAATTCTCATGAATTTACCTCCCTCGAGCCGTCCGGTTGGGCGTTTAATCTACTTCTCCAGTACGTAAGTCCCAGGCGCAGGACCGAGATCTGGGTAGCTTTTGGCCTTGACCTTGGGTGCGTCGACCATAGGACCACACTGGGGTGACAGCCAGGCCAACCAGTCGGGCCACCAACTGCCTGCTTGCTTTTGAGCGTGTTTTCTCCAGTCCTCGCTTTGCTCATTACCGGCAGGCACACCCACCCAATAAGTGCGTTTTGGCGGATTCACCACTGGATTGACCACACCAAAAATGTGCCCAGAGGTGCTTAGAACATATCTGACCGGTGTCCGGGCGTTGACATGATGGCGAATGCGGTAGGACTGTTGCCAGGGCACCACGTGGTCGTCTTCAGCGCCAACCGCATACAAGGCCTGGGTGATGCGCGTGAGGTCAATGGGTTCACCTCCGATGGTGAGTGCGTCTGGCTTGACCAGATTGTTATACAAGTACATCTGGCGCAAGTAATAGGAATGCATGGCCGCCGGCATGCGTGTGGTGTCCATGTTCCAGAACAGCACGTCAAACGCCGGCAATTCTTCTCCCAACAGGTAACTGTGTTCCACATAGTGCCAGATCAAACTGTTGGAGCGCAGCAACCTGAAGCTTGTAGCCATGTCACTACCGTCCAGGAAACCGGACTGCCCCATCTTTTTCTCGAGCGCCGTGATCGCCCCCTCATCGATGAACACATCAATGTCACCGGGACTGCAAAAATTAGTGAGCGTGGTCAGCAGGGTCCAGTGCGCTACCGGATTCGCCTGGTCCGAGTAATGGCGACTGGCCCAAGCCATGTAAGTGGACACCAGCGTGCCGCCAATGCAGTAGCCCGTCAGGTGCACTTTGGCGACCTTGCAAATCTGGCGCACGGTCTGGATCGACTGATCCACACCTTCCAGCAGGTAATCATCAAAAGTGACGTCCGCCATCTCGGCCGTCGGATTCTTCCAACTGGT
>CAIOAQ010000073.1 GCA_903856025.1 uncultured beta proteobacterium | reverse complement strand
TCGCGTTCTGGCAGGAAACGGGTTAGCTCTGGTGGCGCTTCTAGGGTGGCTGCTGGCCCAATGCCAACCAAGCGTTGATAGCGAGCAGAGACATCGTGTAGATTGCTCTCCTCTGTCAACCAGTTGGACTCAGCCAGCGCCAGTCGTCCAGCAGCCTGTTCCAGATCAACTCGGCGACCGACCCCCGCATTGACGCGACTGGCCAAACGGCTTTGAACATCCGAGTGCGTATTGAAGTTTTCACGAGCCAAGACCACCAACTCGCGATAGCGCAATATGTCCAAGTAGGCGCGCACTGCCTCCAATGCGATTTGATCACTGGCGGAAAGTAGCTCGTAGTAGGATGCCATGCGGTTGTAACCCAAGCGGCGGACGTCGCTTGAAGTGGCGAATCCATCAAACAATGTTTGGCGCAATTCCAAAGTGGTCAGGGCGTGGTTGTAATCCTCGGTCGAAGTTAGCGCTGGATTCAAACTGCTCTCACGCGCAACGCTGCTTTGCAGGTCAATGCGTGGTCGCCAGCCACCTTTGGCGGCATCTTGTTCGCTTTCGGCGGCCAATAAGTTGTGGTACCTGAAGGTTACCTCGGGATTGGTGAGGACGGTTCGCTCGACTGCATCCTTGAGCGAACTGACAGTTTGCGCATTTACGCAAACTGTCAAAAAAATGCTGATTGTTGTGAAAATTAGAGACCGATAAAATGTCATACTGCTCTGTACCGTTCTTGAAAATCGACCGGAGCGTCGACCTCAATTCTGTGCTGTATTGTTGCATTGCGACAAAAAATAATGTCGACGAGTTGAGTACTATTTGTGGTTTTTGGTTTTTTTAAGTGTAGTGGTCGTCTCGATGAACGACTCAGACCAAAATACGTCGAACTTGGGTAATGGTTCTACATGATTTGTCCTTCCCTTTGCAAAGTTTTGATCCGCTGGATCAGAGTTTTGATACTTGTCTGGGTGGGCGGAGCACTTTCCGGTTCAAGTTTTGACACTCTGCTAGCGAGTTTTTCGCATCGTTGGGGCTCGACCAATTTGCAAAAATTTGATGCCTGGCGCAAGCTGATAGAGTCCGGCGCTGGCAGCGGTGAAGCGGACCGTCTCAAATCCGTCAATGAATTCTTCAACCGTCAGATTACCTTTGGCGAGGATATGGCAATCTGGGGCCAGCCCGATTATTGGGCCACGCCCCTGGAAACCTTGGGAAAGGGTGCTGGCGATTGCGAAGACTTTGTCATTGCCAAGTACTTTTCTCTGCAGATGGTTGGTGTAAGTGCAGACAAATTGCGATTGGTTTATGTGAATGCGCGCACGGGAACCTCAGGGGTCGCTGCTAGTCAGGCGCACATGGTCTTGGCTTATTTCCCACGACCAGATGCCGAACCACTGTTGCTCGACAACTTGATTGGTGACATTCGTCCCGCGTCACGTAGACCGGATTTGTCCCCGGTTTTTAGCTTTGATCGACGGGGTATTTTCTCGGCTGCCGGGGGGCAACAAATAGCACCAGCGGTGGGTGCTGGTCGCCTTTCTCGTTGGGAAGACCTGCTCAGGCGTGCAGTCGCCGAGGGCTTTGAATAGAAATTGCAGATTTAGGAAATACGCTATGTCCATGTACCGCCAACTCTGGCTCGCCATCATCGTGAGTACTTTGCTCGCGCTCACCGGCAGTCTGCTTGCTTCAATGCTCAGTGCTCGAGGGTATCTGGAGTCACAACTTTCTGTCAAAAATTCGGACAACGCTACAGCGCTAGCGTTGTCCCTAAGTCAGGGCCAGCCGGACCAGGTCAGTGTTGAGCTGGTTGCGGCGGCATTATTTGATCGTGGCCACTATGAACTGATCCGCATTACTGATCCACTGGGTAAAACCATCGTTGAACGCATGGCTCCGCAAGGTGAGTTGGGCGCACCAGACTGGTTTGTCCGTTTGCGGCCCATACATGGCCAGCCTGGGCAGGCGCACATCAGCAGTGGGTGGAAACAATTTGGTACCGTGACGCTCGTAAGCCAAAGTCGATTTGCCTATGAGGCTTTGTGGAACAGTGCTAGCCAAATGGTGTCGGCACTGGTCATGGCAGGGATGATCGGCGGATATTTGGGCACACTGATACTGCGCCGCCTGCGCGGACCGCTAGATGCGGTGATTGGCCAGGCACGTGCCATCACTCAAAGGCGTTTTGTCACCATTGATGAGCCTTCTGTTCCAGAACTCAAGCAATTGGCCGTGGCTATGAATGCCACCGTCGGACGACTAAAGTCCATGTTTGAAGAGGAGG
>CAIOAQ010000072.1 GCA_903856025.1 uncultured beta proteobacterium | reverse complement strand
TTGGGGTCAAATGGGAACAATCCAAGCGCCAGAATCAGCACCAGTGGAAACATGAAAATGCGCTGGTACCAGCACAGCACGCAGGGTGCCAAGTTCATGATTTCGCTCATGAACAAAGCCCCCAGCGTGGCCACGGTAGCCAACAACCATGCAGCGAAGATAAGTGTGGGTGTGGCAGGTTTCATGCCTGACGACTCTCGCAATTCAGAGACTTATTTGACCAGTTCAATCTTGGTAACCGTCATGCCGCCATCGGCCGGGTCTGTCGCAAACCGGATTTTTTGACCCGCGTGCAACTTGTCAAGCATCGCAACGTCCTTGACTTTGTAGGCCATGGTCATGGGCGGCATGCCGTTGGGCAAGGCACCGTGCTGAAGCGTCACCGTGCCTTTGGCGATGTCTACTTTTTTGATCAAACCCTCACCCATGTCCGATTTGGCAGCAGGTTTGCCCATGGGTTCGCCAGCCATCACCATGCCCCCTGGCATGGTGTGGTTCATCTGAGCCAACGTAGGAAGAGAAAGGGTTGTGCAAGCGACCAAAAGTGACAATGTGATGGTTTTCATAGCAAGGTACCGGTTGTTAAAGGGTTGAAGACTCAATCGATGGGGGTATTGTCTTGACCGGTAGCCCACATCAAAGTGACCGCAAGATTACATTCCTGTCATCTTGGGAATCCCGCCAGTCCACAAGGCAGAATCAGGGCCATGAAAATCCTGATCGTCGAAGACGAAGCCAAAACCGGTGACTACCTCAAGCAAGGTCTGACAGAAGCGGGCTTTGTGGTCGATCTGGCACGCAATGGCACCGATGGCTTACACCTGGCCTTGACCGAGAATTTTGATCTGGCGATTCTGGATGTCATGTTGCCGGGCCTTGACGGCTGGGGAATTCTGACCGGCATCCGTCGCGCTGCCAAAGACATGCCGGTGCTTTTTTTGAGCGCGCGCGACCATGTGGAAGATCGTGTGAAGGGCCTGGAGCTGGGTGCTGATGATTACCTGGTCAAACCGTTTGCGTTCTCAGAGTTATTGGCCCGGGTGCGTACCTTGCTGCGGCGCGGCAGCAAGGCCCCAAGCGCCGATTTTTTGCGTTTGGCAGACCTGGAACTGGACTTGATTCGACGCCGCGTCTCGCGCAGCGGCAAGCGCATTGACCTGACCGCCAAAGAGTTTGCGCTGCTGGAGCTGCTGCTGCGCCGCCAGGGGGAAGTGCTGCCGCGCTCCCTGATAGCGTCCCAGGTGTGGGACATGAACTTTGACAGTGACACCAACGTCATTGAAGTCGCCATGCGCCGCCTGCGCGCCAAGGTGGACGACCCGTTCGATCCCAAGCTGATTCGCACAGTGCGTGGCATGGGTTATGTGATGGAGAACCCCGCATGAGTGTGACCGGACACAGCTCCATCTCGCGGCGACTGACGCTGATGTTCGCGGCCGCCTCCTCGGCGGTGTTGCTGGCCTTGGGGCTGGTGGTGGCATCGTCCGTGGAACAGCATTTTGTGGATCTGGACATGGAAGTGCTGGTCGGCAAGATGGACCTGATCCGCCAGGCCGTGACCCACCTCAGAACCACCGACGATTTGAACCACCTGGCGCATCAACTGGATCACTCCTTGGTGGGGCATCATGGCCTCGAAGTGCTGGTCCTTGGGCCAGACAAAACACCGCTGTTTGCCACAAACAACGCTAACTTTTCAGCCCAACAGGTGACTGGCAGCGCCAGGCGTTACCCGGAAATGCCTCTTCAACCGATGGTCTGGACACAGGCGGGCCAGACATTTCGTGTGGTCACTGCCGAATTGACCACCGATTTGCCAGGAAAACTTGTTGCGGGCACCGCCGTAGGACAGGTGCGGGATGTCTACCTGCCGCATACTGTGCAGGTCGCAGTCGCCACCAACCTGGCCCACCATCAGGTGTACATGGATTCCTTCTTGCGCACACTGTGGCTGTTTGTCGCCGGTGCAGCATCGCTGACCGGTTTGCTCGGATGGATCGCCGTGCGCAGCGGGCTCAAGCCTCTGCATGCGATGCGCGAACAGACCCTGCGGATCACAGCACAACAACTCAGCCGCCGCTTGTCGGTCGATGCTGTGCCACAGGAACTGGCGGAACTGGCCCAATCGCTCAATGACATGTTGGCTCGACTCGAAGAAGCCTTCAAGCGTCTGTCCGAGTTTTCATCTGACATTGCCCACGAATTGCGCACGCCGGTGAGCAATTTAATGACACAAACCCAGGTCGCCCTGTCACGCGCACGCAGCGCCGACGAGTACCGTGGCATTCTGGAATCCAACGCCGAAGAACTGGAGCGCATGGCACGCATGATTTCCGACATGCTGCTGCTGGCCAAGGCCGACAACGGCCTGGTGGTACCGAACCGCGAATCGCTGAACCTGGTGGACGAAGTACGTACGCTATTCGATTACTACGATGCGCTGGCCGAAGAAAAGCGGGTCACCCTGACGCTGCGGGGAGAAGCCCAGATCCGTGCCGACCGCCTGATGCTGCGCCGCGCCGTTGGCAACCTGCTGTCCAACGCGCTGCGCCACGCCCGTCTGGGCAGTGAACTCATCGTGCGCCTAGAAACCTTACCGGACGCGGTTCAGATCCATGTAACCAATCAGGGGGCCACCATTGCACCAGACCATCTGGATCGTGTGTTCGACCGCTTTTTCCGGGTGGACCCGGCGCGCCAGCACAACGCCGAAGGGGTTGGTCTGGGGCTGGCCATCACCAAATCCATCATCACGGCGCACGGCGGCAACATCAACGTGGTGTCGGGCGATGGCGAAACCACTTTCAGTCTGCGCTTGCCTGTCCAGTGACAGCCACCACGATGACCTGCAAGATGTGTTTCAAATCCTGCTGAGCTGCCAGTGCCGTCTTGGCTGGAGTTGTGCTGATGCACTTGATCCGCAAAGGTCTGACAAATGCTGCAAACGGATCGGATTGTGTGGCATCAATTCGCAGGAGCAGAAGCCGGTGGCATCACGACAACGGTGGTGCCCGCGCCAGTCTTGCCGGTAGCACCCGTGTCGCCATTGTCGCCCTGATTGCCCACTGAACCAGTGGCACCGGTGTTGCCCGTAGCACCCGTCGCACCCGTGGGACCTGCGGGGCCGGGGACGGCCACCGGTGTCGCGGGCACGGTAATCACCGCAGGGCGGTCGCAAGCGGCCAGACCCAAAGTGGTCAGCAGCGCAAAAATCAGCATGGTGCTTTTCATATTCATCCTTTAAAGCTAAAAAAATCAGCGCAGCAGTTCAAGCTGCAATCTATGCAAACCCAAGATTGCATGAGATACCGCAAGACTACGCGTGTTGGTAAAAAGGGTCTGTGCGATGACGCACTGAGCCAGATCGTCTACCTCTGTCTGTTCAGGTGCCCCAATGGCTTGCTCGGTGTTCATGGGGTCATCGGGCGTTGGTGGCCAGAAACTGCGCGAGCTGTGACAACACATCCTGAACCGCCCGGTTGGCGGCGTTGACGCCCCCTTGCGCGTTGTCGCTGGAAGCAGTGGCCTCGGCACTGAACTCGCGCCAGGCCAGCACCACGCGAGTTTTCTCGTCTGTCAGGTAAGCACGCAGCGTGAATTGCACTCGGCTCGGGCTGGATTGAAAGTTCTGCTGCAACCGGAGGATCTGGGTGTCGAGCCGCAACTCGCCAGAAACACTGGCGGGCGTCAGCACCACCGTGCCAAAAGCACCGACCTTGTCGATAGCTGCCACCAGCACAGGTCCCAACATGCGCGCTGGCGGGGCCACCCACTCGCTGTGGGAAAAGTATTCCAGCTTGTGGTCTTCACGCACATACATGATGCGTTGACTGTCAAAGCCCGAAGCTGCGTGCGGCGGATTGACAATCAACGTGCGCAATGGTGACGCAACGATGCCCTGAGTTGGTGGGACTGCCAGGCTGGGTTGACTGTCGAGTGAATAGAAGACCGGTGGTGGGGAAGCGCCTTGACGCAACGCACTGCACGCCGCCAGAGTCAGCATAGCTGCTCCGATCGCCAGGCGCTGTGCCCAATGGTGAGCGGTTTTCGGATGCATGACTTTCATGGTTTACCCCCTGATTCGCCCGGGCCGTCTGGAACGGATTTGTGTCCAAAAAGGAGACCACTGGGGTCACGCCGGGTCTGTTCCGTCAGAAGATTGAGCGACCGACTCAAGGTACTCAACTCTCCTAACAAGCGTTCGAGTTCGGGCAGCGTCTCGGTGCTGAAACGCTTGACATCGGCCCCGACGATATCGATGGTTTTGCCAGCGCTGACACTGGTTTTGGTTACTTCGGTGCCCATTGTTCCAATCGCGTCAGCGCTGCGGACCATGCGTTGGGTCAGATTTTCAAGGCCAGCGCTGGCCTTGGAGGTATTTTTCAAGGTGCGGGCACCATCGACGAGACCGGCATCGATGCTGTCTTTGCGAGCGGCAATGGTGCGCGCGATGGCCGCCACGTCGGTCAGTGTGCTGTGAAATGCGGCCTGGTTCTCTTTGCTGAGAATCGCGTTGAGGTTGGTGGAGGTGCTGTCGAGCTTGGACAAGACGCTGGAGAGCATATTTTCCAGCCGGGCAGACAAGGAAGGTGAGGTGCGAATCACCGGGTAGCGGGCACCCGCTTTGGCCAACAGGATCGGCGATGCGACGCTTCCGCCACCCAACTCCACATAGGCGATGCCGGTGAGGCCCTGGGTTTTCAGGACGGCGATGGTGTCTTCCTTGACGGGTGTTCCATGCTCGATGGAAAAAAGCAGGTTGACGTTCTTGGGATTGGTGCCATCCAGACTGATGGCTTGTACTTTTCCGACATCCACACCGTTGTATTTAACCGGTGCGTTCAGGTTAAGTCCGGCCACCGATTCGTCCTCAACCGCCAGATACACGTCATATTTCTTTTGCCACGCGCCACCAGAGGCCAGCCACAAGACACCCGCCACAAGCAAAGCACCCAGGCCCAGCACGAAGGCACCGACCAATGCATAGTTCACTTTGGTTTCGATGATGGCTCCTTGGGTGTTAAAAATGCCTGCGCCTGGGCAGCGCGTGCGCGTGGACCGTTGAAGAAGGGCTGGATGGCAGGTGCGGCCGTCTTGGCGAGTTCAGCCATGGAGCCGATACCCTGGACCGTGCCATCAGCCAACACCGCGACACGGTCAGCGACCTGCCACAGCAGATCCAGATCGTGCGTGATCATGACCACGGTCAGCCCCAGCTTGTCGCTCAACTGCAGCACCAGATCATCAATACCTGCGGCGCTTTGCGGGTCCAGTCCGGCGGTGGGTTCGTCCAGAAACAGCAGCTCCGGATCCAGCACCAGGGCTCGGGCCAGAGCGGCACGTTTCAGCATGCCACCGCTGAGTTCCGATGGATACTGGCCCGCCACCTCTGCAGCCAGACCGACCGCGACCAGTTTTTCGGTGGCAATCGCATCGACCTGCTGGTCGTCCAGTTGGCGATGTTCCCGCAGCGGCAATCCAATGTTTTCAAGAACGGTCAATGAACCAAACAAGCCCCCGTGCTGAAACAGCACACCAAAACGCTGCCGCAACGCCAGCGCAGCGTCGTCCGTGATGTTGCCCAGATCAACGCCCAACACCCGGACGCTGCCTTCATCGGGCGTTTGCAACAGAATCATCTCCCGCAGGAGCGTCGATTTACCTGAACCACTGCCGCCGATCACCGCAAAAACTTCAGCACGGTGCACCTCCAAATCAATACCGTTGTGCACCACATGGCTGCCAAAACGCGTCACCACCCGGTGCATTTCAAGAACAGTATCCGGCGCATTCTTGGACATGTCAGAGGTCCAATACGCTGAAGGCAATGGAGAAAAGGGCATCGGCCACGATCACCAGAAAGATCGACTGCACCACAGCGCGCGTGGTTTGCAGCCCGACACTGTCGGCACCACCGCGTGTACGAAAGCCTTGAAAGCAACCCACCATGGCAATGATGGCCGCAAAAACCGGTGCTTTGCCGAGGCCCACCAAGTAAGAGGTAATGCTGACGGCTTTGGACAAGCGGTCCAGGAATTCACCAAAACCCACGCCAAGCTGCACCCTTGCCATGAGCATGCCGCCAATCACACCCAACACATCGGCAAATACAGTCAGCAGCGGCAGTGCGATCACCAAAGCGATGAGCTTGGGCAGCACCAGCATGTCCAGCGGCGCAATGCCGATGGTGCGCATGGCATCAATTTCCTGCGTCACGGACATGGTGCCGATTTGCGCGGCATAGGCTGAGCCTGAGCGTCCGGCAATGATGATGGCCGTCATCAGTGGGGCAAACTCCCGCAACATGGACAGCCCCACCAGATCGGCGACAAAGATATTGGCACCGTATCGCCGCAGTTGGTCTGCACCTTGATAAGCCACCACAACACCGAGCAGCAATGACAGCAGTCCAACGATGGACAGTGCGTCAAAGCCAGCACTGCGCAGGTTGAACACAATGGGTCGCCAGCGTATACGTCCGGGGTGGGAGACCCATCCTGCCAGGGCCAGAAAGCTCTCCCCCAAGAAGCCAAGCAGCGCCTTCAGTTGCGACAGGGCAGAGCAGGTTTTGCGGCCAAGGTCCTGCAGCATCGCCAAATGGGGTTTGGTGACGGTTGTAGTTGCAGGCGATGAGACACCACTGTTCATAGATGCCGTGCATCGTAGAGGTCATGGCGCGTCCTGTTTGTGCACCAGTGCACAGACAGTGTTATCCAGATTGCATCGGCTTGCGGTTTTAAAGAGTCAAGCCAGTGGCACTATCGGGAGACAAAATAACCACTTCCTCTTCATCAACGTAGCGAACGCCCGCATTGAAGGCCAGTCCCCCAGTTCGCCGTGTGAGAGAAATCAGCGGCGACTCTGGGTCGGCTGCCGTACCAAATTTCAATACTCAGAAAGATACAGGTGAATGTGCGCTGCACTTGTGCTTTGCTCTGTGCGACAGGTAACAGACCGCGAACTTCCAGGTAGCGACGATTCGGGTCTAACGGCGGAGTTGTTCTTCGGCCAGTGATGGATTCCTTCAGGATCAGGCAACCGATGCAATGCAACCGCGCCAAATCTCAGATCGCCAAGGGCCGCAAAATTGTTAGCGCTGCCGAGGCCGTTCGACTTGTCAAAGATGGAGACACGCTCGCGACTGGCGGATTCATCGGTATCGGATTCGCTGAAAACCTAGCCATCGCGCTGGAGCAACGCTTTCTTGGTTACGATCCCCAATCCCCTTTAGCCGGACCACACGATCTCACACTCATTTACGCGGGCGGTCAAGGTGATGGCAAGGATCGTGGTCTGAATCACTTGGCGCACCAAGGACTCATCAAACGTGTTGTCGGTGGTCACTGGGGACTGGTTCCAAAACTCCAGCAACTGGCAGTGGCCGATTACATCGAAGCCTACAACTTGCCGCAGGGCGTGATCTCTCAACTCTATAGAGACATAGGTGCGCACAGGCCAGGGCTCATCACCAGCGTGGGCCTTGGCACCTTTGTGGATCCGCGTTTTGGCGGCGGAAAGATCAACGACCGCACCAAAGACGATCTGGTTGAACTGATGGTCATCGGAGGAGATGAGTACCTCTTTTACAAAGCATTCCCTATCAATGTTGCAATGGTTCGAGGAACTACCGCGGACCCCAGTGGCAACATCACGATGGAACGGGAAGCACTGACACTTGACTCCCTGGCACTCGCTATCGCAGCACATAACTCGGGAGGCCTCGTCATCGTGCAGGTTGAGCGGATCGCAAAACCCGGATCGCTCAACTCACGGCAGGTCAAGATACCTGGCATCTTGGTCGACTTTGTTGTGGTCGCAGAGAGGCCTGAGTACCACATGCAAACCTTCAGTACGCAGTACAACCCCATCTATTCCGGCGAAATCCAGGGCACCAATGCGCCTTTACCGCCCACGGAAATGAATGTGCGCACGATCATTGCCCGGCGGGCAGCTTTCGAACTTCAGACGCATGACATTGTCAACCTGGGCGTAGGTATTCCCGAGGGCATCGCCGTCGTCGGTGCAGAGGAAGGCCTCATTGACTTGATCACGCTGACCGCCGAGCCTGGCGTGATTGGCGGTATTCCAGCAGGAGGATTGAACTTCGGTGCCGCCGCCAATGCCGAAGCCATCCTGGATCAACCTTACCAGTTTGACTTTTACGATGGGGGTGGACTGGATGTCACTTTCCTCGGTCTGGCGCAGGCAGATGCCAAGGGCAACCTCGATGTCAGCAAGTTTGGTGACCATCTTGCAGGTGCCGGCGGTTTCATCAGTATCAGTCAGAACGCGAAGAGAGTGGTCTTTGTGGGCACGTTCACTGCCGAGCACCTGGATGTGAAGGTTGTTGAAGCTTGCCTGAAGATACGCAAGGAAGGCGTTTTGAGGAAATTCGTTGCTTCGGTTGAGCAAATGACCTTCAACGCAACATACGCCTTCAAGCGTGGTCAACCCGTCCTGTACATCACGGAGCGTTGTGTTTTTCGTCTTATGGCAACAGGTCTGGAACTGGTGGAAATTGCCCCTGGCATAGATCTGGAGCGCGACATCCTAGGCCAAATGAACTTTCGTCCTGCCATCTCACCCACCCTCAAGACCATGGACGCATGCATCTTCCATGACGGCCCCATGCGATTGCGTGAACGCATGCTGGCTTAGCCCCATCACAGGCACTTAGAAGACTCCAAGGAACCAAAAGATGAACATTGAATCTATCCGAGCGAACGCCTTCGCCATGCCCCTGACCAGCCCGGCATTTCCGCGGGGACCCTACCGATTCACAAATCGGGAATTTCTGATCATCACCTATCAGACTGACCCGGACGCACTGCGGGAGGTTGTGCCGGAGCCTCTGGAGATTCTGGAACCCGTGGTGAAGTTTGAATTCATTCGCATGCCCGATTCCACCGGATTTGGCGACTACACAGAATCCGGCCAAGTCATTCCGGTGAGCTTTCGGGGAAACAAGGGTGCCTATGCACATGCCATGTACCTTAACGACCACCCCCCGATTGCCGGAGGGCGGGAGTTGTGGGGATTTCCAAAAAAACTGGCCAACCCGAAACTGGAAACCGAGATTGATACGCTGGTGGGTACCCTGGACTATGGCAAGGTTCGAATTGCCAAGGCAACGATGGGCTACAAACACCGCGAGGCCAATCACGCAGATGTATTGGCCTCGCTTGCAGCACCCAATTTCCTGCTGAAAATCATTCCGCATGTGGATGGGACCACACGCATCTGTGAATTGGTGCGTTACCACACCACACAAATTACGCTCAAGGGGGCATGGACCGGCCCGGGCTCATTGGAGCTTCATCCGCATGCACTGGCACCGGTGTCTGAACTACCGGTCTTGAAAGTGTTGTCAGCCTTGCACTTCGTCGCTGATTTAACGCTCGATCTTGGTGAAGTCGTTTACGACTACCTCGCATCGCCTCGAGAAGTGAACCGGGCACAAAATGCCTTTGCATGAAATGGCTGATTCCGGCGATTCGCCTATTACCGGCATCTATTCAATGGAGCTTTCTCTGCTTGCGTTGCCAAATCAGCTCAACAAGTTACCGGTACTTACTGCGACACCCACCTACGCGCAGTGCGCCACAACTGCATCCACGGGCTGAAACCTGATACGTCCTGGTTGGTCCAGCTCATTTGCACGTTGCGGAACACCCGCTCGGGGTGCGGCATCATGGCGGTGAAGCGGCCGTCGGCCGTGGTGACTGCGGTCAAACCGCCGGGGCTGCCATTCGGGTTGAACGGGTAGGCCACGGTGGCTGCACCAAAGTTGTCGGTGAAGCGCATGGCGGCAATGGCCTTGTCTGAATTGCCGCGGTACTTGAAGTTGGCATAGCCTTCGCCGTGCGACACCACGATGGGCAGGCGCGAACCGGCCATACCGGCGAAGAACAACGACGGTGATTCCAGCACCTCGACCATGCTCAGGCGGGCTTCAAAACGCTCGCTCTGGTTGGTGGTGAAGCGCGGCCAGTCCTGCGCGCCGGGGATGATGTCGGCCAGTTCGGCAAACATCTGGCAGCCATTGCACACACCCAGGCCGAAGGTGTCGGCACGGCCAAAAAAGGCTTTGAACTGGTCTGCCAACACCGGGTTGAAGGTGATGGATCGCGCCCAGCCAATGCCAGCGCCCAAGGTGTCGCCATAGCTGAAGCCGCCGCAGGCGACCACCCCCTTGAAGTCGGCCAAATTGGCGCGGCCACTCTGCAGATCGGTCATGTGCACGTCAAAAGCTTCAAAACCCGCTTCGGTGAAGGCGTAGGCCATCTCGACATGCGAATTGACACCCTGCTCGCGCAACACGGCCACCTTGGGGCGCGACAACATCAGGGATGGCGCACCAGTAGTTGCTACATAATCAGAAGCACTATCTGATTGTTTTACGAGGGATAGCGCCTGATTTGTCATATAGACATGCATACCGGGGTCGGTAGACTCACCGGCCGCAGCGTGCTCGGCATCGGCGCAGGAGGAGTTGTCACGCATCTGGCAAATCTTCCAGCTGGTGGCATCCCACACCTGGTGCAAGTCTGTCAGGTTGGCGCTGAAAATGTGCTTGGCATCGCGCCACACCTGCACTTCGCCCACGCCCACCTGAATCTGTGAGCTTGCAGGACGTGTGTTGCCCACCACGTGGCTGCAGGCGCTCAGACTGTGCTCGCGCAGCACCTGCATCACCGCGTTGCGGTCTGCCGTGCGCACTTGCAGCAGCGCGCCCAATTCTTCGCTGAACAAGGCTTTGAGCGTTTGCTCGTCACGGCGGCCGCTGACCTGGCCGGCCCAGTTTTTGGCATCGCCACAGTCCATGCGGCTGTCGGTGATGCCGTCGCCTTCGGTCAACAACATGTCCACATTCAGCGCCACCCCCACGTGGCCTGCAAAAGCCATTTCACAGGCCGTGGCAAACAGGCCACCGTCGCTGCGATCGTGGTAGGCCAGGATATGACGGCTGGCACGCAAGGCGTTCACCGCCTTGACCAGATTGATCAGGTCTTGCGGGTGGTCCAGATCAGGCACGGTGTCGCCCATCTGCCCCAGCATTTGCGCCAGGATACTGCCGCCCATGCGGTTTTGACCACGCCCCAGGTCCACCAGAATCAGCGAGGTATCGTCGGTCGCATTCAGTTGCGGGGTCAATGTGCCGCGCACATCGGCCAGCGTGGCAAAGGCGGTGACGATCAGCGACACCGGCGAAGTGACTTTTTTGTCAGCGCCCGCCTCGTCCTTCCACTGCGTGCGCATGGACAGCGAATCCTTGCCCACCGGGATGCTGATGCCTAAAGCGGGGCACAGTTCCAGCCCGACGGCTTTCACAGTTTCATACAGCGCGGCATCTTCACCTGCCTCGCCACAAGCGGCCATCCAGTTGGCGGACAACTTGACGCGGTCCAGCTCAAACGGCGCAGCCAGCAAATTGGTGATGGATTCAGCCACTGCCATGCGACCGCTCGCTGCCGCGTTGACGGTAGCCAGCGGGGTGCGCTCGCCGATCGCCATCGCTTCACCGGCGAAGCCCTTGAAGTCGGCCAAGGTCACGGCGCAGTCAGCCACCGGTACCTGCCAGGGGCCGACCATCTGGTCGCGGTGCGTCAAACCACCCACGGTGCGGTCGCCAATGGTGATCAAAAACCGCTTGGAGGCCACTGTGGGATGCGCCAGCACGTCGATGGCCGCTTTTTGCAAGGCCACGCCGGTCAGGTTGATCGGTGCAAACTGGCGCACCACGGTTTTCACGTCACGGTGCATCTTGGGCGGCTTGCCCAGCAGCACGTTCATAGGCATGTTGACTGGTAAATCCCCGTCGGCAGGCAATTCGTCAACCCGAGCCAGATCCACATCACCCACGATCAAGTCGCGGGCTTCAGTGGCCACGCCCACCACGGCAAACGGGCAACGCTCGCGCTCGCACAGGGCCTTGAACTGGTCAAGCGATGCGGGCGCAATCGCCATCACATAACGTTCCTGGCTTTCGTTCGACCAGATTTCCTTGGGGGCCAGGCCAGACTCTTCCAGCGGCACGGCACGCAAATCGAAGCGCGCACCACGCCCAGCATCGTTGGTCAGCTCGGGGAAGGCATTGCTCAAACCACCCGCGCCCACGTCGTGAATCGCCAAAATGGGATTGGCTGCGCCTTGCAACCAGCATTGGTTGATGACTTCCTGTGCCCGGCGCTCAATCTCCGGGTTGCCGCGCTGCACCGAGTCAAAGTCCAGGTGCGCCGCATTGGCACCGGTGGTCATGGAACTGGCCGCACCGCCACCCATGCCGATGCGCATGCCCGGGCCGCCGAGCTGGATCAGCAAGGTGCCTGCGGGGAATTCAATCTTGTGCGTCTGGCTGGCATCAATCACACCCAAGCCACCCGCCAACATGATCGGCTTGTGGTAGCCACGTTGTTCCGCCTTCTGGGTTGTTTGCCCAGCAGCATCTGTCACTTTGTAGCTCAGACTTTGCTCGTATTCCCGAAAATAACCCAGCAAGTTGGGTCGGCCAAACTCGTTGTTGAAGGCGGCACCGCCCAGCGGCCCGTCCACCATGATCTGCAACGGGCTGGCGATGTGTGACGGTTTGCCATAGCCCGCCGGGGTCTGATCCCAATGGATTTGCGACACGCTGAAACCCGTCAGGCCAGCCTTGGGTTTGGAGCCACGGCCGGTGGCACCTTCGTCCCGGATTTCACCGCCTGCGCCGGTGGAAGCACCAGGGAAAGGCGAAATGGCGGTGGGGTGGTTGTGGGTCTCCACCTTCATCAGAATGTGCTGCAACGCACTTTCTTTTTGATAGCTGCTTGCGCTTATTTCACGAGGGCTAGAGGCCGATTTTGCACTGAACCTTTCGACCTGGCTGCCGGCCATCACCGAGGCGTTGTCCGAATACGCCACCAGCATGTGTTGCGGGTTGGTCTGGTGGGTGTGGCGGATCATGCCAAACAGGCTGTGCGACTGGGCTGCACCGTCGATGGTGAACTGGGCGTTGAAGATTTTGTGGCGGCAGTGTTCGCTGTTGGCCTGGGCGAACATCATCAGCTCCACATCGGTGGGATTGCGCTTCAACTGGGTGAAGGCGTTGACCAGGTAATCAATTTCGTCAGCGGCCAGCGCCAGGCCAAACTCGGCGTTGGCCGCCAGCAGCGCCGCCTTGCCGCCCTGGAGCACATCCACATGCACCATCGGTGCGGCAGGCAGTTCGTCAAACAGCTTGAGCGCCTGGGTCCGGTCAAACATGGCGCTTTCGGTCATGCGGTCATGCAAAAGTGCCGCCACCTGGATCAACTGCTCAGGGTTCAAGGTGGGTTTGGACAGCAAGCCGTTTTTCAGCGTCAGACGGTATTCCACGATGCGCTCGACACGCTTGAGGCTCAAGCCACAGTTGTGTGCAATGTCGGTCGCTTTGGAGGCCCAGGGCGACACCGTGCCAAAACGTGGCGTGACCACAATCAGCGCACCGCCCAACGGTCCGGTGTAAGGGTCGCCATAGGTCAACAAGGCGGCCAGCTGGTCTTTTTGCGCCACCGATGGCGCGGAGGTGGAGGCCACCAAGTGCACATATCGGGCGGAAATGCCACTGATTTTGTCGTGCACAGCCTGCAAACCAGGCAAAAGTTGTTGAACACGGAAGGCGCTAAGAGCGCTGCCGCCCTCGAATTGGGTGAGATGCAGGGTCACGGTGGGAGGCCTGTTGAGAGAACTGTCTGGGTTGAAAATGGGCTCACGGCCAAGCGCTGACTGGGCCTGACCGTGATGGCGGCGATTTTACCAGCGGCTCAATTCATCGCGCTGAGGTCTTCGACTCAGGTTTTATCCATCGGTGGTGGCACCGGATCAACCGGTTCTTTATCACCCAGATGGACGCGAAACTGCTCCAGCCGAGCGGCATAGTCCGCGGCTTCCCCATAAGCCAGAAAGCGGGCATAGCGGGAATGGGCTCCGAGCATCTTGCGTGCGTGTTTGATGGGGCAAAAATATTCTTCGGTGCGCCCCACGATCTCGCTTACATAAGCCATCAGGCCATTGCCGTAGGCGCAGTAGGTGCAGTGGAACTTCTCGATGAAGTTGAGGTAGCCCAGCTGCTGGCGGTCAAACACGATGTAGTCCCCACGGCGCACCTTGGTGATGCCGTAAATTGGGAAACAGGTGGCCTGGTAGAAACTCACAAACAAATCCAGCACCAGCATCGGGAAAATCATGCTGTAGATGATCGGCCCGGTGATCAGGTTTTGTGGTCGATACGTCACCAACCAGCGGAAAAAATTGGTTTTAAGCTTGCGGTGGGCATGCCGCACCGCGGCCTCAAACTCCACCCGTTTTCCCTTGATCTGATACAGGACGTTGGTTTCTTGCGCCTGGACCTCACGGCGCAGTTCGTCTTCGAGCGCGCTCATCTGGTCGAGCAGTTGGCGAATTTTTTCATTCATGGTGTGGTCAGCAGGGAAATTTCAAAGTAAAAGGAATTGCATTGGCTGATTCAAGTGACCAAGAACAGGCCCATCGCTCACAAACACAATCGGGATGATCAAACCGGCACGACCGAGAAACCGTATAAACGCTCAGGTGGCAGACGCTTGAGCATCGCTTTGTCAACGGCATTGCCCACAATGGCAAAACCAGGCTGTCCGGAATCGTGTCGCACGGTTTTAGCCACCGGATGACCTGCAGTGTCGGTGATCACCGCCACGATAGGTGCTTTTACATTGGCCGTACGCTGCACCACGATGCCCAGTTCGCCAGTAGCCAGCTTGACAAAGTCGCCGGGTGGGTAAATCCCGAATTGCTTGATGACCGCAGTTGAAATCGGACCGCCTTGATCTTCTCGATAGAGCTGTTTAATGGCTTCTTGTGGCGTTAACGCATCCCGCACCACACGTGGGCTGATTTTGGCCATGAATACATCCGTCACGCGCAAGGCGATGGCCATCTCGCTGAGTGTGGTGCGACCTGACGGGTAACCACTGCCATCCCCATGTTCGTGGTGCTCCATGATGGCCTTCAACCACTCCGAATCCGACACGCCACACGCCGTCAACAACGCGACAGCCTTTTCAGGGTGGGCCTGAATTTCAGCTTTTTGTCGATCCTTAATGGGCACATCCTGAGCTGCCATCTGCCCCTGCAAATCCAGAATAGGCAGGTTCATCGTGAGTGCGGCAAGCAGCATCGACATCGTTCGCTGCGCCGACCAGCCCAGGTGGCGCGTCAATAAAACGCCCAACACCGCCGTGTGGATGGCATGGTTGTAGCCGTAATAGAAGAGAGGCTGATTTTCCTGCCGAACCGTGCGGTAGAGACTCACATCGGTATTGGCATCCATCAGCGTCAGAAGACGTTCCGCAAACGACTTCAGCTGGTTTAGAAAATCGTGGTGAACATCCGGGTGCTGACACAATTCCCTCAAGGCTTGGGCTTCTTTGTCCCATGCACCAAAGAGATTGGGCGGTGGCACTACCTTTTTCTCTGGCGGCTGTGCTTCTTCGGCACTGGCCCTGACCTCTTCCACATCAACGAATGCACCGCGCTCCAGCAACTCGTTGAGTTGGCGCTCATCCACCAACATGTGCCCTCTGGACAGCAACAATTTTCCCCCTTCGTCGCGCACATTCCACAGCAATGGCGCGCCGAGATGGACTTTTGAACGGGGTAAGCGGATGACTTTCACAAGCTGCATTCTAGGCAAGGGCGCCCTGTGCCGATCAGCCTTTTCAAAAAGATGTCCCGCGATAGGCCTCCTGCAAGCTTGTCATTCACGACGATGGGATAATCCCGCGCCATGACAATCACCATCAAAGATTCCGCCGGCATGGACGGCATGCGCGTCGCCGGCCGCCTGGCCGCTGAGCTGCTGGACTACCTGGCCCCCCTCGTCAAACCCGGCATCACCACCAACGAGCTTGACCGCCTGGCGGAGGACTACACCACCAAGGTGCTACACGCGATTTCAGCCCCGTTGAACTACGCACCCGGTGGCCACAACCCGTACCCCAAATCGATCTGTACCTCCATTAATCACCAGGTGTGCCATGGCATTCCCAATGACAAGCCTTTGAAAAGAGGCGACATCGTCAACGTCGATGTCACGGTCATCAAAGACGGTTGGCACGGGGATTCCAGTCGCATGTACATGGTGGGTGATGTCTCTGTGGCCGCCAAGCGCCTGTGCAACCTGACCTACGAAGCCATGTGGAAGGGCATCATGAAGGTGCGGGAAGGCGCTTACCTGGGTGACATTGGTTACGCCATTCAAACTTTTGCCGAAGGTCATGGCCTGAGCGTGGTGCGCGAGTTTTGCGGGCATGGCATCGGAGAAAAATTCCACGAAGAGCCACAAGTGCTGCACTATGGCAAACCAGGCACACTCGAACTGCTCAAAGCGGGCATGACCATTACCATTGAACCCATGCTCAACGTGGGCCGCAAGGAAATCAAGGAACTCGGTGACGGTTGGACCATCGTCACCAAAGACCATTCGCTGTCCGCTCAATGGGAGCATACTGTGCTGGTCACCCCCACCGGCTATGAAGTGTTGACCTTGTCGGCAAACAGCCCGGCCCTGCCTGCCTTTGTGACCCCTTCCGCCTGAACTTTTTAAAAGGTGCAGATTCATGACCGAATTGGGCGCACTGCGCAGTCAATACCGCGCTGACAAAGCTGCTTTGCTGACCGCACTTGCGTCCTCGGGTGCCTCCACCCGTGGGGTGAATTCGGTGCTGCGCAACCTGGCCTTGCTCGCGGACGGTTTGCTCAAAACACTTTGGCTACGTGCCGGCTTGAGCGAACCCCTGGCACTGGTGGCCGTTGGCGGATTTGGTCGCACTGAGCTTTTTCCTCAATCCGATGTGGACGTGCTGGTGCTCTTGCCCAATGACCAGTCTCCTCAGTCCGATCCCGTCCTGAAAACTCGCATTGAAGGTTTCATTGGCAGCTGTTGGGACGCGGGACTTGAAATTGGCTCCAGTGTTCGCACGCTGAATGAATGTTTGTCTGAAGCTGCGCAAGATGTCACCGTCCAAACAGCGCTGCTGGAGAGCCGCCACATCACCGGCGGCACTGGCTTGTTTGGGCAGTTTCAAAAGCAATTTTTTGCGGGTATCGACGCACAGGCCTTTTTTATTGCCAAGACGCTTGAGATGCGCCAACGCCATTCCAAGTTTGAGGACACCCCCTATGCGCTGGAACCCAACTGCAAGGAATCGCCCGGTGGTCTGCGTGACCTTCAGGTGATTTTGTGGGTCGCCAAGGCAGCCGGTTTTGGTCAGGACTGGAACGAACTGGCCAAAGCGGGACTGGCGACTGCGTTCGAGGTCAAGCAGATCAAACGCTACGAAGCCATGCTGCATTTGATACGTGCGCGCCTGCATCTGTTGGCCCAGCGCCGCGAAGATCGCCTGGTATTTGACCTGCAGGCGGCGGTGGCAAAGTCATTTGGCTATATGGCCCCCGATGCCAGCACCGACGCACGCGCTTTTGTACGCCCCAGCGAAGAGCTGATGCGTCACTACTATTGGGCTGCCAAGGCAGTGACGCAACTTAGCCAGATTTTGCTGCTCAACATCGAAGAGCGTCTGAACCCTTCGACGCACACCCCTCGTCCAATCAACGACAAATTTCTCGACAAGGCGGGCACACTTGAAGTGGCCAGCGATGACATCTACCAACGCGACCCGCACGCGATTCTCGAAACTTTTTTGGTGTTCGAAAAATCCGTGGGGCTTCATGGGTTGTCAGCCCGAACCCTGCGTGCGCTCTACAGCGCGCGTGGCTTAATGAACGGCCAGTTTCGCAGCGACCCAGTAAACCGTGCAACTTTTTTACAAATTTTGCAACAACCTGCCGGCCTGACACACACCATGCGGCTCATGAACCAGACCTCGGTATTGGGGCGTTACCTCTGGATTTTTCGCAAGATCGTGGGGCAAATGCAGCATGACCTGTTCCACGTGTGCACCGTAGACCAGCATATCCTGATGGTGCTGCGCAACATGCGGCGCTTTTTCATCGTCGAGCATGCGCATGAGTACCCTTTTTGCTCTCAGTTGGCCGCCGGTTGGGACAAGCCCTGTCTGTTGTACATCGCCGCGCTATTTCATGACATTGCCAAAGGCCGGGGCGGCGACCATTCTCAGCTTGGCGCCATGGAAGTGCGGCGTTTTTGTCGCCAGCAAAACCTCCCCCCAGAAGATGCCAAGCTGGTTGAATTTGTGGTGCGTGAACACCTGACCATGAGCCGCATTGCACAAAAGTCTGACCTGAGTGACCCGGACGTGATCGCCGCATTTGCCAAACACGTCGGCAACGAGCGCCAATTGACTGCGCTCTACCTGTTCACCGTGGCGGACGTTCGCGGCACCAGCCCCAAGGTGTGGAACGCCTGGAAAGGCAAGCTGCTCGAAGACTTGTACCGATCGACTTCACGCGCACTGGGCGGTCATGCGCCCGACCTGCATGCGGAGGTACAAGAGCGCCAGCGCGATGCGCTGATTGAACTGGCGCTGCACACACAACCGTTTGAGTCGCATAAGGCGCTGTGGGCCACACTCGACGTGGGCTATTTCATGCGCCACGATGCGGTAGAAATTGCCTGGCATACCCGCAAACTCTCACGGCATTTGGGTACCCGCGGGCCCATGGTTTGCGCGCGCCGATCTCCGGTCGGCGAAGGATTGCAGGTGCTGGTGTACACGCCAGACCAGGAAGACTTATTTGCCCGCATTTGCGGTTACTTTGACCGCAGCGGTTTTTCCATTCTGGATGCGCGCATCCACACCACCCAAAATGGTTACGCGCTGGACACTTTTCAGGTCATCACCACCAATCTGGCGGAGCACTACCGCGAACTGATCAGCATGATCGAGAACGACCTCAAGCATGTGGTGGCCGATGCCGGCCCCCTGCCCGCCCCCAGCCGAGGCCGGGTGTCGCGAAGGGTCAAGAGTTTCCCGATTCAGCCGCGGGTCTCCCTCAAACCCGATGAAAAAGGCCAGCGCTGGCTGCTCAACATCTCAGCCAGCGACCGTGTCGGCCTGCTGTATTGCGTGGCACGGGTACTGGCGGGTCACAAAATCAGCATCAACCTGGCGAAAGTGAACACCTTGGGTGAACGTGTCGAGGATACTTTTCTGATCGAGGGTGCGGCCCTGCAGCACAACCGCGACCAGATCGAGATCGAGACCGAGTTGCTCGACGCGCTTGCTTAAGCGTTTTCAACCTCTAGCCCTCGTATTTGTTGCGTAGAGTGCACTTGTTTTTATAGCAAATGCGAATCACGTGACAACTTACCAATAACGCATCGCATCGCGGTAAAGTTGGCTCAAATCCGCCTGACTGACCTCACGCGGCGCATTGGTCAACAGGCGTTGCTGTGCCCATGCACCTTGCATCAGGCCCGGCACATCGGCCTCACCATAACCGACACCGCCCACCCCGTTGGGAATGCCGGTCGCCTGCATCAGCTTGATCAACTGGCCGGCGACGATCTCCCCCGCATCCTCGGGTAGGGCATCGCGGACATCCGCACCCAAACAAGCCGCACCATGCAGATGACGTTCGGGACAAGCGCAGGCGGTAAATCGGAACACCGACGGCGCGTTGACGATCACGCTCATGCCGTGCGGCACCATCGGCTCATGCGTGGGGTAGCCTTCGGGCTGAAAGTCACGCACCAGACCGGCCACCGAATAGGCCATGCCGTGTGGCACATGCACGCCGGCGTTTCCGAAAGCAATGCCAGCCAGCGTGGCGGCGTACATCATCTGGTCACGCGCTTCCAGATCACTGGCATCGTTGACTGCGCGCACCAGGTAGTGGCCCAGCAATTTCAGCGCCGACTCGCAACCGATGTCGCTCCAGGGGTTGGCCCCCTGGCTCATGGGCCGCAAAACGGGTTTGCCGGGTGCCACGCGCTTGGTAAAGGGTTTGGCGGTGTAGGACTCCAGCGCATGCGACAACACATCAAACCCGCTGGAGGCCACCACATTTTTCGGCAGGGTGTAGGTCGTCGCCGGGTCGATCAGCGCCATCGAGGGTCGGAGCCGTTTGGATGCAATGCCGGTCTTCACCTTGTGTGACAGCAAGTCAAAAATGGTGATCCCGGTGCACTCCGATCCGGTGCCGCAGGTGGTGGGGCAGGCAATGTGCGGCTTGAGCGGCCCCGGCACCGGTTTGCCAGCGCCAATCGGTGCATTGACGTAATCCAGAAAATCACCCGTGGGCCAGGTGGCATACAGGTTGGCGGCCTTGCAGGTGTCAATCACCGAGCCGCCGCCCACCGACACGTAGCCATCAAACCGTCCCTCGACGGCAAACTGTGTGGCTGCCTTGAACGACTGGTCCGTGGGTTCGACCTTGACGTCATCGAACACCACCACATCCACACCTGCGGCCTTCAGTGCGTCACGCACCTGGGCGACAAAAGGCAAATTCACCAGCACCTTGTCGGTGAACAAGGCCACACGCGTCATACCCAGGGTTTTGGCGTGTTCGCCCGTCTCGGCCAACACGCCGTGGCCAAAGCTGATGCTGGAAATATCAACTGAGAAGACATGTTCATGCCCTTCTGTGACTTCAAAATAGTTGTGACAGCAGGACATAAGCAAACTCCTATTCAATCATCTGGTGAATCGACCAACTCTGGAAACAACACCGAGGTAAACCCAAACTGGGAGAAATCGCGCACGCGCATCGGGTACAGCTTGCCAATCAAATGGTCACATTCATGTTGCACCACCCGGGCATGAAACCCTTCCACGGTACGGTCGATGGTGTCACCAAACTGATCGAACCCGGTGTAACGGATGCGACTAAAACGCGGTACCTTGGCACGCAGGCCAGGCACCGACAGGCAACCTTCCCAATCTTCGATTTCTGAGGGCGGTGCACCCGCTTGATCCCCCAGCGGCGTGATCACCGGGTTGATCAGCACCGTGCGCGGCACCACCGGTGCATTGGGATAACGCGGGTTGGTCGCATCGGTGCCAAAAATCACCAGTTGCAAATCCACGCCGATCTGCGGCGCTGCCAACCCTGCGCCGTCTGCCGCGCGCATGGTGTCGAGCAGATCGGTGATGAGCAGGTGCAGTTCGTCCGAGTCAAATTGGGTCACGGCTTGGGCCACGCGCAGCAGGCGTGGGTCGCCCATTTTCAAAATCTCACGTACCGCCATCAAACTTCTCCACTTTCAAGCAGGTTGCGAAGTGCTGCTTCGTCCAGCACGGTCACACCCAATTCCACTGCCTTGTCGAGCTTGCTGCCCGCTTCTGACCCGGCCACGACATAGCTGGTCTTTTTGCTGACGGAACCGGCGACTTTGCCACCCGCAGCTTCGATCAGTGATTTGGCATCTTCACGCCCCAAGGTCGGCAAGGTGCCGGTGAGCACGAAGGTTTTGCCACTCAGTGGCGTGGGCGCACGCTCAGCGGGTGGTCCCTCAGGCCAGGTGACACCGCAGGCACGCAGTTGCTCCACCACCTCGCGGTTGTGGACCTGGTCAAAAAAGGTACGAATGCTTTGCGCGACGATCGGGCCCACGTCCGCCACCTCCAGCAGTTGCGCCTCAGACGCATCCATGATGGCATCCAGTTGGCCGAAGTGACGTGCCAGCGCTTTGGCCGTGGCCTCGCCCACATGACGGATACCCAATCCAAACAAAAACCGAGGCAAGGTGGTTTGCTTTGATTTTTGTAGCGCATCCACAATGTTCTGCGCCGACTTCTCGGCCATTCTGTCCAGATTGGCCAAGGCGACGAAACCCATGCGGTAAAGGTCTGGCAAGGTGTGAATGACGCCTGCATCCACCAGTTGCTCCACCAGTTTGTCGCCCAGACCCTCCACCTCCACCGCACGGCGCTGCGCAAAATGCAGGATGGACTGCTTGCGCTGGGCACTGCAAAACAAGCCACCGGTGCAACGGTAATCAGCTTCACCTTCTTCACGCACGGCCACACTGCCACACACCGGACAGATGTGCGGCATGGTGAAGGGCTCGGGGCTGCCAAGACGCTTGTCCAGCAACACGCTCACTACCTCAGGAATCACGTCGCCCGCGCGACGCACAACCACCGTGTCGCCCACACGCACGTCCTTACGGCGCGCTTCATCCTCGTTGTGCAAGGTGGCATTGGTCACCGTGACGCCACCCACAAACACCGGCGCGAGTTTGGCCACCGGGGTGAGTTTGCCGGTGCGCCCCACCTGCACGTCGATGGCCAGCACGGTGGTCAGCATCTCTTGCGCCGGGAACTTGTGCGCCACCGCCCAGCGTGGCTCGCGCGTCACAAAACCCAGCTGACGTTGCAAGGCCAGGCTGTTGACCTTGTAGACCACGCCATCAATGTCATAACCCAAGCCGTCACGTTGCTGCCCGATGGATTGATAAAACGCTACCAAATCAGTAGCACCTTGCGCAGTATTTACGAGGGCACAGACCGGAAAGCCCCAAGACTTTAAGGTTTGCAACAAC
>CAIOAQ010000071.1 GCA_903856025.1 uncultured beta proteobacterium | reverse complement strand
GCCCAGGCAATTGAGTTTTCCTCGTAAAGAATGCCTTTCTTGAGGATCATGTGGTGAATCCGGGCGGCGCGTGACAAGTCGGGTGCGGCAAAGTCGCGCTGCTCGATCTGGCGGTACAGCGCCAGTTTTTCTTCATGGGCGGTGATGCGCCGCTGCAACTCGGTCGCCAGTCCCAGGTCGCCCAGGGCGGCATCGGCGCGCAGGCGCACCATGAATTCATCGCGCAAGTCGATGTCGCTGGACGGTTCTGCGGCCCAGCGTAACAACTCCGCCTGACCCGGTGGCAGCACGCTGTAAAGGCGTTTGCGGGTTTTGCCGGCATCGGGGGCGCTGCTGGACTCGATCCAGCCCGCGGCCTCCATGCGGCCAAGCTCGCGGTAGATTTGCTGGTGGGTGGCGTGCCAGAAAAACCCGATGGACTTGTCAAAACGCCGCGCTAGGTCGTAGCCAGAGGACGATTTTTCAATCAGTGAGGTTAATAGTGCATGTGACAAGGCCATGCGCCCAAGTCTAATTCCGTTTCCAAATCATCCGTGTCGTTGTTGCTTCGCCTTGTCGTGCTACAGCACTGCCTGCGGCTTCGCGCCTAGACACAAATGATTTCGAAACGGAATAATTGGGGAAAGCACTCTATGCAACTGGTTGCATAATTTTTTAACTTCTCCTAAACTGTGCAACGGGTTGCATAGTGACCCGCCCGGTGCACGTTCCCGTGCCCCCCCAGATTTGTTGACCACGCTTTAAGGAGACTTTGATGACCCCCTACCCGCACCTGCTTGAACCCTTGGACCTTGGCTTCACCACCCTGCCCAACCGGGTGTTGATGGGTTCGATGCACGTGGGCCTGGAAGAGGTGAAAGACGGGTTTGCCCGCATGGCCGCGTTTTACGCCGAGCGCGCCAAAGGTGGCGTGGGCCTGATCGTCACCGGCGGTATTGCGCCCAACGACCGTGGCCGCCCGATGCCCGGTGGCGCGCGCCTGACCACCGAGGCGGAAGCCGAAAAACACAAGCCGGTGACCGCTGCCGTGCACCAGGCGGGTGGCAAGATTGCCATGCAAATCCTGCACTTTGGCCGCTACGCCTACCACGAGAACCTGGTGGCCCCCAGCGCCTTGCAGGCACCCATCAACCCGATGAAGCCCAAGGCGCTGAGCACCGAAGAGGTCTATCAAACGGTGGACGACTTTGTGCGCTGCGCCGCACTGGCCCAAAGTGCGGGTTATGACGGGGTGGAAATCATGGGCAGCGAAGGTTATCTGCTCAACGAATTCATTGCCGCACGCACCAACCACCGCGACGACGAATGGGGTGGCAGCTATCAAAACCGCATCAAATTCCCGCTGGCCATCGTGCGTGGTGTGCGTGAAAAGGTAGGCAAAAACTTCATCATCATTTACCGGCTGTCGATGCTGGACCTGGTGGAAGGCGGCTCCACGCTGGACGAGGTGATTGAGCTGGCCCAAGCGCTGGAGCAGGCGGGTGCCACCATCCTCAACACCGGCATTGGCTGGCACGAGGCGCGCATTCCCACCATCGCCACCAAGGTGCCGCGCGCGGCCTGGGCCTGGGTGACCAAACAACTCAAGGGTAAAGTCAACATTCCGCTGGTAGCCACCAACCGCATCAACACCCCCGAGGTGGCCGACCAGCTGCTGGCCGACGGTTTTTGCGACATGATTTCCATGGCACGCCCCTTCCTGGCCGACCCGCTGTTTGTTCAGAAAGCCGCTGCCGGTAAAGCGGACGAAATCAACACCTGCATTGGCTGCAACCAGGCCTGTCTGGACCACACCTTTGGCGGCAAGATCACTTCTTGCCTGGTCAACCCCCGTGCGTGCCATGAGACGCTGATCAACATCACCCCAGCCGTCACCCGCGAAAAAATTGCCGTGGTGGGTGCTGGCCCGGCGGGTTTGAGCTTTGCCACCGCCGCCGCGCAATGTGGCTTTGACGTGACCTTGTTTGATGCCGCCGCCGAGGTGGGCGGTCAATTCAACATTGCCAAGCAAGTGCCCGGCAAGGAAGAGTTTTATGAAACCCTGCGCTACTTTGGCAAGCAGGTCGACATCAGCGGCGTGTCGCTGAAGCTCAACACCCGCGTCAACGCCGATGACCTGCTGGCTGGTGGTTTCAAGCAGGTGGTGCTGGCCACCGGCGTGACCCCACGCACGCCACCGATTGAGGGCATCGACCACCCGAAGGTGCTGGGTTACCTGGATGTGTTGCGCGACAAAAAGCCGGTGGGCCAGTCGGTGGCGCTGATCGGCGCGGGTGGCATTGGCTTTGATACCGCAGAATTTTTGTTGCACGAGGGCACCAGCCCCAGCCTGGACAAGGCGAAGTTCTTTGCCGAATGGGGCGTGGACACCACCTCCACCGAGCGCGGTGGCCTGACCGCCGCACACATCGAAAAAAGCCCGCGCAAGGTTTACCTGCTGCAGCGCAAGGCCAGCAAGGTGGGCGACGGGCTGGGTAAAACCACCGGCTGGATTCACCGCACCTCGCTGAAAAACCGCCATGTCGAGATGCTGGCGGGTGTCACCTACCGCAAAATTGATGACGAAGGTTTGCACATCACCGTGGGTGAGCGCGAGATGACGCTGCCCGTGGACAACGTGGTGATCTG
>CAIOAQ010000070.1 GCA_903856025.1 uncultured beta proteobacterium | reverse complement strand
GAGGGCAGCATCATCAACATGAACCAGCAGTTCTCCGAAATGTGGCAACTGCCGCAGAACTTGCTTGATCAGCATGACGATGCCGGCATTCTGACGCACATGCAGACACAGTGTCTGCGTGGTGAGCCAGTGGCTGGCGAGGCTTCGCAAGCACTTGTAGATGCCAAAGGCGGTGAGAGCACGGAAACGGTTTATTTGCACGACGGCCGAGTAGTTGAATGCGCCGTCAGAACCGCCACTGCCGCCAACGAGGTCATCGGTCGCGTCTATTCTTACCGCGATGTCACGCAACGCCATCTCCACCAGCAGGAGCTGATTGCCGCACGTGATGCAGCCAAACAGGCCAGCACGGCCAAAGGCGAATTTTTGGCCATGATGTCGCATGAAATCCGCACGCCCATGAATGGCGTGCTGGGCATTGCCGACATCCTGGCCAGAACGGCGCTCAACCCCACGCAGGCCAACTACGTGCGGGTGATCCAATCCAGCGGTCACACGCTGCTGTCCATCCTCAACGACATCCTGGATTTCTCAAAAATCGAGGCCGGCAAGCTGCAGCTCGAAAACACCGAATTTTCACTGGGCACCCTGCTGGCAGACATCACCGAAATGTTCCGCTTTCGCCTGCGTGAAGGCGGCCCCCACTTTGTATGCAACGCGGATCCTGAGCTGCCCAAACTTTTGAATGGCGACGCGGTCCGCCTGCGCCAGATTTTGTTCAACCTGGTGGGAAATGCATTCAAATTCACAGAACATGGCCAGATCACTGTTCACGTCAGCCGGGCCATCAGCGCCACCAATGAAGCCGCAAAAACCCGTTCGATGCTGCTTCATTTTTCGGTGCGTGACACTGGCATTGGCCTCACGCCTGAGCAGGCAGGGCGGCTGTTTCGCAGCTTTGAGCAAGCCGACAACTCCATCACCCGCAAGTACGGAGGCACGGGCTTGGGACTGGCGATCTGCAAACGCCTGGCGCAGATGATGGGCGGGGACATTGGCGTCCACAGCACGCCGGGGCAAGGCTCTGAATTCTGGTTCACTGTGCGCATGGGTGATGTTGCAGAAATTCCCCCACATACAACCGTCAACCACACCACTCAGAACCCCATCAGCATGCCGCCCCCGGAGTTGACTCAGCTCGACCCCGCCACCCGAATTCTGCTGGTAGAAGACAACGCCATCAACCGCCTAGTGATGACCAATATGCTTGAACGTCTGGGGCTGCGCTGCGCCGCAGTGGCTGAGAATGGTCAGGAAGCGGTTGACGTGGCCACTGCACAAGCTTTTGATCTGGTGCTGATGGACAGTCAAATGCCGGTGATGGACGGCCAGGAGGCCACGCGCATCCTGCGTCAAAAGGGCTTCACCGCGCCGATCATTGGCGTATCTGCAGGGGCCATGCAGGAGGAACGCCAAGCGGCGCTGGATGCAGGTGCATCAGACTACATCCTCAAGCCGGTGCAACTCGATGCCCTGCGGGCAGCCATTTTCCGCGCTCAGCTACAAAACAATAAAATAGGCCTCTAACCCATGTACTTAAATGGCTTACAGCTACATGAATGGTAGCAAATCATGCGCCTGAATGTCATTCAGACAGCGGGTATGACCCAGCGGACAACTGCGCTCAAAACAGGGGGCGCAATCCAGTGGCGGCTGGTAATTGGGTTGATTCTTGAGCCACAGCACCGTGGCGTTGTCATTCAATGGGGGGGTGTGCAGGGGGCTGCTGGAGCCAAACACGGCCACTTGGCGCACCCCGAAGCCGGCCGCAACGTGCATCAAGCCGGAGTCGTTGGTGACGATGCTTTTGGTAGCTGCAATCACATGCAATGCCTGGGTTAGCGTGGTTTTCCCTGCCAAATCAACACATTGATCTGGGCGCTTTTCGTCGACCGTTCGATCGATTTGGGCGCACAGTTCGGCCTCTTTGCCCGAGCCCAGCAGCACCACAGGCAATTCCAGTTGCGCGGCCAGTTCGGCAAAATGGCTGGTGGGCCAACGCTTGGCCGGGCCAAATTCCGCCCCGGGTGCCATGACATGGTAAGCACCCCGGGTCAGTCCCAAGGACTTCAACGTGGCGTTTACCTGGGCCACGTCAAGCTGCAACTGCGGTCGGTCGTATTCAAGACCCGCCTCGCCACTTAAGGCAGAGTAAAACGCCACCATGGGTGGACGCTTCCCTTTGACCGGATTTTTCAGACGGTGCGTCAAAAGCCCTACACGTGCCTCTCCGAGGTAGCCCACCCGCTTGGGAATGCCCGCCAGCAGCGGCAATAACGCACTTTTGAGGGAATTGGGACAGATGTAGGCCACGTCAAACCGGCCATGGATCTGTTTGGCAAGTCGCACGCGTTCACGCAGCTGCAAGCCACCGTGGGCAAAGGGAAATTCAATGACTTCTGCCACCTGCGGCATGGCCCGGTACACCGGGGCCACCCAAGGCAAGGCCCCCACCGTGATGCGCTCTCCACGCGCGTGCAGACGGCGAAGCAGCGGCTCAGTCATCACCGCGTCGCCTATCCACTGCGGGGCGATGATCAGCGAGCGGGTCAAACCGTTCAAAGGTTTGGAAATAATGGGGCTCTGACCCCTCACTATTTCAGTGACCGTGAACGTGTTCACCAGCCTTGAGCTGGTACACCGTGCCGCAATACGGGCACTTGGCCTGACCGGTGCGCGCCACGTCCAGGTAAACCTTGGGGTGGCTGCTCCAAAGTGTCATGTCCGCCTTGGGGCTGGGACAAAACACCCCGCCTTGGTGGTTCAGGTCTTTGGCCAATAGTTCTACAGTTGCGTTTGTCATGGTGTCTTTCAAATCAGTTGACCAGGGTTAACCAGTGGGCGTACTTGGGATTGCGACCGTTGACGATGTCAAAGAACGCACTCTGGATTTTTTCGGTGATCGGACCGCGGCTGCCGCTGCCCAGGGTCAGGCGATCCAACTCACGAATCGGGGTGATTTCAGCTGCGGTGCCGCTGAAGAAGGCTTCGTCGCAGATATAGACCTCGTCGCGGGTGATGCGTTTTTGCACCACTTCCAGCCCCAGGTCTTTGCAGATGTGCAGCACCGTGTTGCGGGTGATGCCATTCAGGGCACCCGCAGACAGGTCAGGCGTGTAGACCACGCCGTCTTTCACCACAAACAGGTTTTCGCCGGAGCCTTCAGACACAAAGCCATTGGCGTCGAGCAGCATGGCTTCGTCATAGCCATCGTCCAGCGCTTCCATGTTGGCCAAAATGGAGTTGGTGTAGTTGCTGACCGCCTTGGCCTGCGTCATGGTGATGTTGACATGGTGGCGGGTGTAGCTTGAAATTTTTACGCGAATGCCACGCGCCATGCCTTCATCACCCAAGTAAGCACCCCAAGCCCAGGCAGCCACCATCAGGTGAATGTGGTTACCCTTGGGGCTGATACCGAGCTTGCGGCTGCCGATCCAGCTCAAAGGACGCAGGTAACACGATTCCAACTTGTTCTCACGTACCACATCCACCTGCGCCTGCATGATCTGCTCTTTGGTGAACGGAATGCTCATGCGCAAAATCCTGGCGCTGTTGAGCAGGCGTTGGGTGTGCTCTTCAAGCCGGAAAATCGCTGTACCGTTGGCGGTGTTGTAGGCACGCACGCCCTCAAACACGCCACAGCCGTAATGCAAGGTGTGGGTCAGCACATGGATCTTGGCGTCGCGCCAGTCCACCATCTGACCATCCATCCAGATTTTTCCATCACGATCAGACAAGTCGGGTGGCATAGGGCTCATGGGTGATTCCTTCAATATGGGAGTTTGCATGCTGCAAAAGTGGGATTCTACGATCTGGCCTTGGCCAAGTTTCAGCTGGCTGATCCCACGTCGCCATCACTTGTGCTGTGGCAGGCCGGCCACTGAACCACCACACACAAACCACCCAGTGCCACGGATCGGCCAACGCTCACTTCGGCCTGGTAAACCTTGGCAATGCGCCGCACGATCGACCAACCCAAACCGCTGCCGGGTTGCCCGGTTCCCAGCACACGGTAAAACCGCTCACCCAGGTGCGCCATCTCAGGCTCAGCCAGGCCAGCACCACTGTCCTGCACCTGAAATGCCACGTGGTTGGACTGCATCTTCACAGACAGGTCCACCTGAGCGCCCTCAGGGCTGTAACGCAGGGCGTTGTCCACCAGGTTACGAATCAGCACACTGGTCAACATGTCATCGGCTTGGATCATGGCGTGCGCAGGTGCATCTAGGGCCAATGTCTGCGCTCGTCCCAAGGCGGTCAAGGCCAGGTCAGCCGCCACCCGTTGTGCCACCGCAGACACGTCGACCAGCCCGCAAGGTGCTGCGGTGGTCGAAAATTCCAGCCTAGACAGCGTCAGCAATTGCTCAACCAGGTGGGTGGCGCGGTCGCATCCCGCCAGCGTGTAACTCAAGGCGCGATTTCGTTGCTCGTCGTCGCTGCCCGCACCCAAAGCCACTTGCGCCTGCATCCGAATCGCCGCAATCGGTGTGCGCAGTTCGTGCGCGGCATCGGCTGTGAAACGACGCTCGGCGTCCACCATGGCCTCAATGCGTTCAAATAGCGAATTAAGCGAGTGCACCACCGGCTCAACCTCGGTAGGCATGTCGCTCAGCACCACGGCGTCCAGGGCTTGCGGACTGCGCTGCGCCAGGGCTTCGCTCAGATGACGCAAGGGCACCAATCCCTTGCGCACCGCAAGCCAACCCACCACGGCCAGCAAGGGCAACGCATACATCAGGGGCATCAACACGGCTTTGAGCACGGCCCACAAAATGGCATCGCGTGACTGGGTTTGTTCACCCACAAACACCTGCACATCACCTTCATTGCCCTGCGCACCAAACACACGCCATTGCAAACCATCTTTCATTTTGACGCTGGAAAATCCTCTTGCCGTAGGCGACATGGGTGAAGGGCCCGCGTTGGAAGAGCTGATCAGCAGCAGGCCTTCGTGGAACACCTGAAACGCAACTTTAGGCGCATATTTATGCAGGGACGGGGCGTCCTCTAGTGGGGTTTCGTCTTTCGGATCGTCGCCATGAAACGTACCATGTCCGGTTTGTTGCACCACCAGTAACGCTGCAGACTGGGCCAAATGGCCATCCAACAGCTCATCAAGTTCGTCGCTGGCATCCACCCAGGTCAACGCCGCCGCACCAAGCCACACCAGAACCACCATCAACAGCAACAAGCCCAGCAAGCGTGCTTGCAGGGACTTCAAACGGGGCAACAGCGACATGGTGAATCCGAGACTCAGGCGGTATCCTTGGCACGCAGCAGGGTATAGCCCACGCCGCGCACGGTCTGGATCAACTCAGGTTTGAGCTTTTTGCGCAGGTGGTGAATGTGCACCTCGACCGCGTTGCTCTCGACCTCATGCCCCCAGCTGTAAAGCTGCTGCTCAAGCTGTTCCCGAGACATGACCCGGCCTACCGCCAGCATGAGGGCATGGAGCAGGTCAAATTCGCGCGTGGAAAGCGTGACAACTTGCCCTTCAAAGGTGACTTCACGACCCGCCGGGTTCATCTGGACAGCGCCACAAGTCAGCAGGTCCTGGGTTTGACCATGGGAGCGACGCACCAAAGAGCGAATACGTGCACCAAGCTCGTACAAATCTACCGGTTTAAGCACGTAGTCATCCGCCCCCAGGTCCAGCCCCTTGATGCGGTCAGGCACGGCATCGCGCGCGGTGAGCACCAGGATCGGGGTGGCCACCTTTTTGCCACGGATGGCCTGCAGCACATCCATCCCATCCTTTTGGGGCAAGCCCAAGTCCAGCACCGCAGCCTGGTATTCACCACTGCAAAGCTCACGCTCAGCGGCCAAACCGTCGCGCACCCAGTCCACCTGGAACCCCTGCTGGCGCAGACCCGCACGCAATCCATCGCCCAGCATGGCATCGTCTTCAGCCAACAATATTCGCATTCCGGCCCTCTGTTTCATCAAACGTGCCGATCTTAGTCTGGCGTTGATTAAACCTTTCTTAAACCAACTCGCACGGCTTTGCGCTGTGGTCGGTTTCGGTCTATGCTTCGCATAAACGCGGTGGCGGTGATTCAACTGTGTCTGGAGGACACTATGCACAGTGCATGTCGACAACAGCCTTTGATTTTCTTATGTGCAGCAATCTTGTTGGGTGTCTTGAGCAGCTTGACGGCACAAGCCCAAGTCTGGTCCAGCAACCCGCAAGCTTCTTCGCCACAAGAGGCCAAGGCACGCTATGAGGCGGATAAAAAGCTCTGCGCCGACGAAGCGTCCGCAGATGCCAGACTGCAATGCCGACGCGACGCACAAACCGTTTACGAGAAAGCGCTGGCCGCCAACAAGGCGAGCAACGTGTATGCGAGTCAATCCGCACAAACCGGTTGCACCGATTGTGGGCAGGTCACGAAGGTTCATGTGACCGAAAAAAAAGGTGAAAGCAACGCCGTGGGCATGATCGCCGGTGGTGTGGCTGGTGCAGTGCTGGGCCACCAACTGGGAGGCGGACTTGGCAAAGACATGGCCACCGTCGCAGGGGCTGCGGGTGGAGCCTACGCAGGCCAAAAAATCCAGGAAAACATGAATGCGCACAAAATCTGGACAGTTTCGGTGCAGTACCCCGACGGCCGCACCGGGAGCTATACCTTTGACCACGACCCTGGCTTTGAAGTGGGCACGAAGGTGCGAATTTCCGGCCAAACCGTGGTCAGGAATTAATATGATTTTTGCGGCTCTATCCCTTGCATTTACTGCGTAATTAGCTGCTATTTATATAGCACTCTTGTTAGAGTGATCGAACCACTTCCATGGCCTGTTCGACGCGCTCCACGGCGTGGATGGTCAGGCCTTCAAAGTCTTTGGATTTGAGGTTTTTGGGCACATTGGCTTTGGGCACCACGGCCACATTGAAGCCCAGTTACACCTTGTACACATCGGGCACGACAGGCAAGCCCAAGGATTAGGACCATTCAGCGTCGGCGGCCGGCGGAGGGTGGTGGACGTCGACGTAAGACCCGTCACCGTCGTCGCAAGACTCGTCGTCGCAAGACTCGTCGTTCGCGCCGGTGAACAAACTCAATTTCATGAACAAAAAACGAATCTTGCCATGGCAGGGAAGAATCCCTCTCATAACACGATGTATACCCGCTCCCAGCAGAATGCCATCAAGCGTGCCGTCCCCGTCGCCCGTGTCATCCAGTTCTCCAAGGACAATCACCGCTGGACTCAGTCCGAGGAGCGCGAGATGATCCGTCTTCGTCGTCACGAGAACATGAGCTTCCATGAGATTGGCATGGAGCTCCACCGCAGCCCGGAGGCGATCAACCTTCGCTTCCGGAAGCTCGTGGACGAGCATGTGGGTGATGACGATGTCGCCCGGAAGGAGGTTCTTCGCTGGTTTAACCTCACCGAGTAGTAATGCTGAGTCTGAACTTCATAGGGTCAGCTCTACTGGCCGTAGTCATTGCCAATCTCTTCATCTCTGCAGCCGCAAACGTACCTCAAGCACCTGAACTGCACTACATGACTCCTCCCATCTCAGTT
>CAIOAQ010000069.1 GCA_903856025.1 uncultured beta proteobacterium | reverse complement strand
CAGCGGCAGTCAGCTTTACCGGCAAATCACAAGTTCAAATCGGCGCGACTTGCAAGGACGCGGTTAAATGACCGCATACTGTTAGCGGTGCTGTAAAGCCGTAGAAATCCGGCGGCGGTAAATGGCTGCGTAAATTGGTGACCGAATCTGGTGGTCATTTATGGTGTCGGATTTTGGCGGTGGATTCCGGTGTCGACGGCACCACCAATAGTTAGGGCCCCGTGAGGGGCCCTGGTTGTTTATAGGGTTGGATGTTTGGTTTTATTCAGAATGGCACGTCGTTACCATACTCATCAACTGCGCCATTCATAGCGTGTTGCTCACGCAAAAGATTCTGAACAGCCCCTGCGTAATGGGTCCAGATTCGGTCGCTAAGATCATCAATTAGTTGCAGCACTGCCAATGCCTGCTCTGGTGTCCAAGTGGCATCTACTTTGAACGGCAGCCCACTTGTGAGCCCTGAGAGTTGATGCCATTTCCTCATATCGTCCCCTTTGAAGTTTTGCGTTTGCCAGCGCGTGCCTTGGCCTGTTCTTGCGCCTCCTTTTGCCTGTACGACTGACCCTTGATGCCAACGATCTCGGCGTGATGGACCAGCCGGTCAACCAGTGCCACCACGCAGGCTGCGTTGGGGAATACTTCGTTCCAGTCGGTAAACGATTTGTTGGTCGTCAACAGTGTGCTTTTTTGCTCGTGGCGGCGGCTGACCAACTCGAACAACAGGTCGGCATAGCGGCTGGAATACGAGAGGTACCCGACCTCATCAATGGCCAACAGCGAAGGTCTGGCGTAGTGACGCAGCCTACTGCGCAATGCCGAATCACTGTCCAGGCTGGCGAGCTCGCCCAGCAGCTTGCCTGCCGTGGTGAAGATGACGGTGTGCCCCTGCAACACCGCCTGGTGCGCGATGTTCTGGGCAATGGTGGTCTTGCCTACGCCTGATGGCCCCACCAAGATGGCATTGCTTGCATTCTGCAGAAACTGCAACGTCATCAAGTCGCTCACAGCCCCCTGATCAATCTGCTCAGGCCATCTCCAGTCGTAATCGGCCAAAGGCTTGAAGCGCCCGATGTGCGCACTGTGTAGGCGCCGCTCCATGGATCGCCTGGTCTTCTCTTGCTCCTCCCAGTCCAGCAAAGTAGCCACCCAGGGCTCTGTGCTGCACACACTCCAATTGGACAGCAAGCCGTTGAGTTGCAGGGCTTGGGCACGGTGTTTGAGTGTGCTTGGATCAGTCGTTTGCATCTTCTTGGTCTCCAATGAGTTGGTCGTAGCCATCCAGGCTGTGCGGGCGCACCACAATGTCACGCTCGCGCACATGTTCGGGAAGGGCCATGCCCAGTGGGGGTGGGGTTTGCGCCTGGCGTTGACGCTGCAAGGCCAGGCGAACGGCATTGGGGTGTGGCACACCGCGATTGAGGGCATCCGCAACGGCCACTGTCATCTGCGTACGCCCATGCACGTCGAGCAGCTCTTGCAGCTGGTTGGCGGTGCGCCCCAACGGCTCCCCCCGCTTGGCTGCCTCATTGAGCAGAGTTTGGACCTGAGGAATTGCGTGCACCAGGCGGTCGGTATCACGGTGGGCACGTCCGGCTCGCTTGTGTTGCACCAGTTCCTCCAGGTGGGCGTCGACCTCGATTTGCTGGCCCTTGTCCCAGCAACGCCGGTGAGTGGCCAGCACCTGCTGGCCATCCAGGATGCGTACTTCGCTCAGGTTGGCACTGACGGTGAGACTACGCTGCACATGGGTGTGAGGAATCGAATAGTCGTTCAGATCGAAACGAACATAGGGGGTCTTGGCGGCAGACACGGCTTTGAGCTCGTCGCAGCTAAACGGGGTTACGGGCAGTTCCATCAGGTTGGACTTCTCCTGCTCAAAAGCTTCCTGCACCGTCAGCTTGGTGTCTTCGGGGCAGGGGCGCTGGCTGGATGCTCCAGCCACCCAAGCATCGGCCTGTGCATTGAGGTCGTCGATGTCTGTGAAGGTGCGCGCGGCAAAGAAGTTGTCACGGATGTAGCGAATCGAGCGTTCCACGCGGCCCTTCTGATTGCCCCGTGCTGGTGCCACAGGGCGTGGCTCGAAGCGGTAGTGAGCTGCGAGTGCCAGCACTGTGGGGTTGAAACGGATGGCCTGTCCCTTGCGTTCGAGCACTGCGCTCTTCAAGTTATCGTACAAAGTGACCCTGGGAACCGAGCCCCAGGATTCAAAGGCCTGGACGTGGCCGCGCAGGAAGTTCTCCATGTGTGCGCCCAGGAAGAAGCGCAAGAAGATGCGTCTGGACCAGGACAAGACCATCACAAAGGCCATCAATGGCCGCTTGGCTTGTCCGACCTCGATGTGACCAAAGTGACCCCAGTCGCATTGGCATTGTTCGCCGGGCAAGGTGCGTAGGCGCAAGTAGGCCTCGGCTGGGGGGCGCGGGCGGTGCCTGGCGATGATGTGGCGGAAGTGGTCGGGGCGACCTGCGTAGCCACGCTCCACGACCATGGCGTGCAAGCGGCTGGCAGTGAGATTGGGGAACTGCTTTAAGGTCTGCTCGATAAAGGGCAGATAGGGGGTCACACCCGAGGGGCGCTGTGCGGGAATGATGGGCGAGGCGCCGGCTTGAATGAGAACGCGGATGACGGTCTCGCGGTGCACGTTCAGTTGGGACGAGATCGTTCCCACCGGCCAGCGCTCGGCGTGGTGGTAGCGCAGGACTTGCGCTGTGAGGTCAGGGGTAATGGTCATGTAAATCGGCACTCCTTAAAGTTCGCTTCGATGGGTGACGAAAGCGGCAGCCCAAAAAGCCCAGGCGCACAAACACGGATACCGAACGGCCACAGAAGTGGCACTGGCAGCTCTGATTTGCGCCGGTTTGCGGGGCTGTTGCTTCGTCGGGTGGGAGTACATCAGCATAGGGCGGTGGTGGGCTACCCTGATGCGTCACGATTTGTTTGCGCGCCCTCCATTGACCCTGGCGCCGGGCATGTGCATGACGGCCTTTGCGGCTGTTCTGGTAGCGCTGGCCAGCAGCACGTTGGGCGCAAGTTCTGGCCTGGCGCGAACAATCGGCGCTGCAATAGCGCTGACCCCGGTCGCAGTGGCTGCAGATGGTTACAGCGCTACGGCAGCGGGCGCACAGAAAGAGCCTGGGCGGCGGCTGAGTGGTTGGCATGGGTGTACATGCCCATGCGTGAAACCGACTCTGGACAGCCATCCATGCTTCGTGAAATACTACGCATGCAACGTTGCTCTCCAGTGGGGCCTCGGGGCGCGACAGTGTGTTTACCTGCAAGTTACTGGCACTGTCGCGCCTGCTTCTTACACAGGCAAGGCGATTTGTAACGCAAAGTCCATCGCGGTGCCAAGCCCCTGCGCGGATTCACTCCCGCCATCCCAGTCCAAGGCAAGCTCGCCCAGGGCCCAGTCCGTGTTTCACGGACTGGGCCCTTCATTCAATTCAAAGGAAGTTCAAAGAAGCCGCCGGGGTCAGCGGGTGAATCCGTCCGGCAGGTTGCCGACACCAGGTTTAAACGGATACTGAAAGCCGTTCACACCATCAGGAGGGACTACCTGACGAAATCGTTCAGTCGGTAGGCACGATGACTTCGCATATCCTCAACGGTGCGATTTCGCGTTTCGTGACTAGCGACCGCTTCAAATTCTGCGGGAAAGTTGCACTAAATCGTCAAAACCATGTTGAAAAACACAGCTACCCATTGGGTAAAACCCCTAAAATTACCATCATGGTAACTTTTTACGTGATTTCGGAGTACAGTTCAACTCTGCCTACCAAAGGCGGCGGTGAAAAGATAGCGGGTGGTCCGTTGTACGACTTGAACCGTGTGAAGTCGATTACCAAGGACGGAACCGGACTTCTTTTGTGGACCAAGGACTGCGCTAAAGACGTTCAGGAACTTGGGTGGGCGCACAGCGATGTCATTGATTTGATACGACGACTTGGCGATAAAGACTATATTGATTCTGAGTGGTGTGAAAACGGAAAGGGTGCGTGGGCGGCTTGTGATGCCTACAGTGTCAACGTCTTGGAATGGGTTCCAACTGCCGATAAGGAAATGCGGATCAGCTATTTCGTGAAGTTTGCAATTAATAAACTTGGCACGATGGTGTTGACGGTTTCCTGTCACATCTGAATGGGGGATGAAGATGAATACCAGTGAGCTTTGCTCAATTTGTGGTGAAGGTCACGTGACGAATCACGTTGATCAGCTTGAGAGTGAATACAGAGGAAAAACGGCACTTGTGCCTATGCATTACAAAACCTGCAACGTTTGCGGGTCTGATTTTGCGGGCGGTGATGAGAGCCGCTTGAACAAGCGTGCCGTGCTCGCTTTTCGTAAATCAGTGGATGGTTTGTTGACTGGTGCAGAAATTTGCGCATTGCGCGAGCGTTATGAGATCAATCAAAAGCAGGCGTCACGTCTTTTTGGTGGAGGCCCAGTAGCCTTTAGCAAGTATGAAAACGATGACGTTGCGCATTCTGAGTCCATGGATAAGCTGTTACGCCTGGTCTTGAAGAGTGAACATGCTTTTTTGTCCCTTGTTGAGCAAGCAGGGATGACTGCAGAGTTGACTCCAAAGGCTCCTAAACAAGTTAGCGGCATTAGACGCGTTTACAAGACGACGTCTAAGAACGTTATAAGTGTTCAATTTCGGAACGATGACTCCATGCCGACTCGAATTTCTGCTGCTCATCGTTATCAGCCAGTTACCGGTACGAACGAGGCTTTGCGATGGAAGCAGTGAACTTGCGACCAAAACTTGTCTCGTTCAGGGCGACTCGATTCCATGGTGAGAACCCAACTTCGAGCAACAAAGCGCAGCCTTTAACTTTAGAGCTCACACAGACTATTGAAGTTGGCCTTGCCGTCTCAACCGGTCAAGAAAATCAATTTCAAGCGATGGTGAAAATTGACTTGGTAGCGGTTGCCAAACAATCGGATACTGGCGAAAAAGCGGCGGAATTCACTGCAGGCTATGAAAGCAAGTACGAATATGGTCCCGGTGTATTGGAAGAGCAATTGGCTGCCTTGCTAGATCAAGAGACTTACCAGTACATGTTGGTCGCGCAGTCATTTCCATTGGCAATGACACATTTCCGCAGAGAACTGCAGTCGTTCGGAGTTGATGCACGTGAGTTGCCATTGGGTCTTTGAATGCACGTTTGTGCGAATCCGTTCTGAGCCACTTCTGTTGGAAGCCCCAACACCTCACATACGTTCGAGCCAGAGGCCACACCACCTTCGAACAATGCCTATCCGGTTAACACCGAAAGGCACTACCCGAGACTGGTCGTGACGAAAACCACTCCTCGCCACCGCTCAAGTGGTCGAACTCAGCGTTTGGGAGGCATCGCAACCAGGCAAGCTTTGAACATTTACGGTCGAGATAGAGAATTTACAACTTTGATTGCACGGAATAGGCCTTCTCGCTTCTGTCGACTACGACGTTGCCGAGAGAAGCGAGCAATAGTTTTCCAAATCGAGTCATGAAAGTTCTTTATTACATAAGAAAGAACTTTTTTATTCAAGAAAGGACTTTATTACGTGTTGACAACAAGTCAGGAATCGATCTGCAACTCACTCCACCGTCACACTCTTGGCCAGGTTACGTGGCTTGTCAACGTCGGTGCCGCGCGCGCAAGCAGTGTGGTAAGCCAGCAATTGCAATGGCACCACATGCAGCAGGGGTGAGAGCTCGCCGTAATGCTCAGGCATGCGAATCACGTGCAGCCCTTCGCCACTGGCAATGTGGCTGTCGGCATCCGCCAGCACGTACAGCACACCGCCACGGGCGCGCACCTCGTGCATGTTGCTCTTGAGCTTTTCCAGGAGCGCGTCGTTCGGGGCCACAGTAACCACTGGCATGGCACTGGTCACCAGCGCCAGCGGGCCGTGTTTGAGTTCACCGGCGGGGTACGCCTCGGCGTGGATGTAGCTGATTTCCTTGAGTTTTAACGCGCCTTCAAGGGCAATCGGGTAATGCAGGCCACGGCCTAAAAAGAGCGCATTTTCTTTAGCTGCAAAGTCACCCGCCCAGGCGATGATTTGCGGCTCCAGTGCCAGCACTGCCTGCAGAGCGGATGGCAGATGGCGCAGGGCATTGATATGGCGCGTTTCCTCTGCGTCGCTAAGCAAGCCTCGTGATTGGGCCAGGGCCAGGGTCAGTAAAAACAGCCCTGCCAATTGCGCAGTAAACGCCTTGGTGGATGCCACGCCAATCTCGACCCCGGCACGGGTGATGTAGGCCAGCTCGCATTCGCGCACCATGGCGCTGGTGGCGACATTGCAAATGGTCAGGGTATGCGTCATACCCAGGCTTTGTGCATGACGCAGTGCCGCCAGTGTGTCCGCCGTCTCGCCGCTTTGCGTGATGGTGACCACGAGTGTTCGAGGGTTGGGTACCGAGTCGCGGTAGCGGTATTCGCTGGCCACTTCCACCTGGGTTGGTATTTTTGCAATGCTCTCCAGCCAGTACTTGGCAGTGCAGCCGCTGTAATAGCTGGTGCCGCAGGCCAGAATCAACACCGAGTCAATGTCTTTAAAAACACGTGCGGCACTGGCTGCTGCGCCGTCAAACAGCTCCGGCATGATGCTTGTCACGCCTTCAAGCGTGTCGCCAATGGCACGGGGCTGCTCAAAAATTTCTTTTTGCATGTAATGCCGATAGGGACCAAGTTCGGCCGCGCCGCTGTGGGCGTGCACCGTTTTAACGGGTCGCTGCGCCGCGGTGAGTGGCTTGAATGCCTTGTCTACCAGCCAGTATTTTCCGAGCTGGATATCAACCACGTCGCCTTCTTCCAGGTAAACAATCTGGTCTGTCACGCCGGCCAACGCCATGGCATCGCTGGCCAGGTAATGCGCCTGGCCGCCAGCGCCCACCCCCAGAATCAAGGGAGAGCCAGCGCGCGCACCAATCAATCGGTGCGGCTCGTCTTTGCAAAAGACAGCAATGGCATAGGCACCACGCAGCGAACCGAGTGAGGCTTTGACGGCCTCAAACAGGTCGCCGTCATACAGGCTGTCCACCAGATGCGCAATGACTTCGGTGTCGGTCTGGCTGTGAAACACGTAGCCCTTGGCCTGCAATGCGGCGCGCAACTCGTCGTGGTTTTCGATGATGCCGTTGTGCACCAAGGCAATGCGACCTGGCTTGCTGTGGGCATCTGCGCCAGGGCCATGGCTGAAGTGCGGGTGCGCATTGTGGACCGCCGGCGCGCCGTGGGTCGCCCAACGTGTATGCGCGATACCGGTGGT
>CAIOAQ010000068.1 GCA_903856025.1 uncultured beta proteobacterium | reverse complement strand
GGCTTCTCTTGTATGGTGGTGATAGGTGGATTTGAACCACCGACATCAGCATTATGAATGCTGCGCTCTAACCAACTGAGCTATATCACCAAGAGCGCAGGAGTATAGCAGTTTGGCTGCTGTATTGTCGAACTTACTTGTGGGTGAACACCGCTGTGCGTTTGTTCACGAACGCATCCATGCCTTCTTTTTGATCCATGGTCGCAAACAACGCGTGGAACAGGCGGCGCTCAAACATAATGCCATCGCTCAAAGTGCCTTCAAAGGCGCGGTTGACAGACTCTTTGACAGCCATGGTCGCCAGCTGGGAATAGCCGCATATCATCAGCGCTGCCCCAATCGCCTCGTCGATTAGCTTATCAACTGGTACCACGCGGCTGACCAGTCCAGCGCGTTCGGCCTCGGCTGCGTCCATCATGCGCCCAGTCAATGCCATATCCATGGCCTTGGCTTTGCCCACGGCTCGTGGCAGGCGCTGTGTGCCACCTGCACCTGGGATGATGCCCAGCTTGATTTCAGGTTGACCAAATCGGGCATTGTCCGCCGCAATGATGAAGTCGCACATCATCGCCAGTTCGCAGCCGCCACCTAATGCGAAGCCACTTACAGCGGCAATCACTGGTTTGCGCACCAAGCGGATTTTTTCCCAGTTGCGGGTGATAAAGTCGTTTTTGTAGACATCAGCAAAGCTGTAGTTGGCCATGCCACCGATATCGGCTCCCGCAGCAAAGGCCTTTTCGCTACCGGTAATCACCATGCAACCAATGGCAGGGTTGCAGTCAAACTCCAACAGGGCGCTGCCCAATTCGGTCATCAACTGGTCATTCAGGGCGTTAAGCTGTTTAGGTCTGTTCAGGGTGATGATGCCTACTTTGTCGGCTTCAGTGCGAACGTTGATCAATTCATAGGTCATGGTTTCTCCAGTTGGTTTCTATATAATAAAAAAGCTTCTAGCCCACGTGATGCATAGACTATTAGCTATCATTGTTGATGTGCATAAGTGTCAAGCCAAGCATCAACCAAGGCTTTGTTTTGAACCGTCAGCTTAACCTGATGCACCGGCTTTGGCAGTGTCACTGCCAAAGTAAACAGTTTGCGGTCACGCGCCACCAATGCATTGAACTGCTTGGCATTCCCCAGGTAAAGCGTCAGCTCCTCGGGTTTGGTCAACCGCCAACCTTCACTGGATTTGCCATGCGCGACTTGTATGCCCAACCATTCGTCTCCAGCGGCAAAGCCGGCGCTCTCCGCAGCGCTGTCACGGACAACACTGCGCACCTGAATTCCATGGTTTTCCTTCAGCTTTAGTCCCAATTGGTCCGGGAGTTGGGTACGCTCATGTTCATATTGAACGCCGTGCGATTCAAGCAGCTTCTTCAAGGGCAAATCTTTGGTGCCATGCACCCATCGATGCAATAGTGTGTCAAACGACTGACCCGACAACTCGGATAAAACAGCCAGCACATCCGACTGGGCCATTGGCCCGGCATTGCATCGTATCCACAAGGCCCGCATCACGTCATCCAGGGTGGACTTGCCACTTTGACGCAAAGTCAAATCCAGACACAGTGCCACCAACGAACCCTTTGTGTAATAACTGATGGTTGTATTGGTTGTGTTTTCGTCCTGGCGGTAGTACTTAACCCAGGCGTCAAAGCTGGACTGGGCCAGGCTTTGAACCAGACGGCCAGGCGTTTGAAGTACCGCGTTGATGGTTCTGGTCAGTAGCTTGAGGTAATGGTCGTTGTTGATCAACCCGGCTCGGCGCAACAGCAGATCATCGTAGTAACTGGTGAAACCTTCAAAAAACCAGAGCAACTCGGTGTAGTTTTCCTGCGCGTAGTCGTAACTGGCGAATTCCGCTGGCCTCAGGCGTTTGACGTTCCAGGTGTGAAAGTACTCATGACTGATCAGTCCCAGCAGCGTGGTGTAGCCATTCGTTGCCAAGCTTTGTCCTAATTGAGGCAAATCTGCACGTTTGCAGATCAGGGCTGTGCTGTTGCGGTGTTCCAGGCCACCGTAGCTTTCATGCACGGCATTGAGCATGAACAGGTAGTGTTTGTGTGGTGCGTGAGGTTTCTTTTGACCGTGCCAGAACGTAATTTCAGCTTCGCAAATGGTCTTGGTGTCCGCAAGCAAGCGTGCGCCGTCAAAACTGGATGGCGCGCCCGCGACGATGAACCGGTGCGTAATTCCCGCCGCAATGAACTCTCCTTGCCAGAAGTTGCCAAGCTCTACCGGGCAATCAACCAATTCATCGTAGTTGGCTGCCAAATAGGTCCCAAAACCTCGTTTTGTCAGTTTCTGAGGCAACAACGCAGTGGCGGCACACCAGTTCTTGGGCAAACCAACGTCAGACAGGATCAAAACATGCCGCTGACCTTCCTGGCCATGAACGCGCAGACACAAACTGGTGCCGTTGAAAAAACCACGCTGCTCATCTAGCCAAGCGGTGCGCACCGAGTTGTCAAACGCATAGACCTCATAGGTGACCATCAACGGCTGGCCAGAATTGCTGGTAATTTTCCAAGTGCACTTATCGAGCTGCGTCAGGGGCAGTGCTTCTGAATTCTGTTGGACTTGAAGTCCCTGCAGGTGCTTGGAAAATTCGCGTATCAGGTAGCTTCCAGGGATCCACGCAGGCAAACTGACGATTTGGTTGATTTCTGGTTTCGCCACACACAATGTGACTTGGAAGAGATGCGCGCGTTGTTGGTCGGCACGTACTGTGTAACTGATCGGGGCCATTCCTTGATTCATCCTGATGGTGGTCAGTTCAGGTGTTTTTCAACCTGGTCTGCCTCAATTGCACCGGGTACTCGCGAGCCATCCGCGAACACCAGTGTGGGCGTGCCGGTGATTTTGAATTTGTGTCCCAATTCGACATTGCGGCTGAGGGCGGAAGTGTCGCAGTTTGTGCTGGCGGGCAATGCATCACGTACCATCCAGTCTTGCCAGGCTTTGGCGCGGTCTTTTGCGCACCAGATGTTCTTTGATTTTTCGTTGGAGTCCGGGCTCAAGATCGGGAAAAGAAAAAGGTAAACCGTTACGTTGTTGACCTTTTGCAGGTCTCGCTCAAAGCGCTTGCAGTAACCGCAGTTGGGGTCCTCAAACACGGCGAGTTTGCGCTTGCCATTGCCACGAACGATGGTGAACGCGTCCTTGAACGGCAGTGCTTCAAAATTGATTGCCGTGAGCTTGTCAACACGCTCTTCAGTTAAGTTACGCCTCTGTTTGGTGTCGATCAGACTGCCTTGAATCAGGTAATTCGCGTTGGCATCGGTGTAATAGATTTCGGTGCCATTGACGCGAATTTCGTAGATGCCTTCAATCGGACTTTTGCTGATTTCGTCGATTTTTTTCAACTGCGGAATGCGCTCATTCAAATTCTTGCGGATGATCGCTTCTTGAGGTGACGCGGCGCTTGCCATGAACAAAGCACAGGTAAGAAGGGCGATTTTTGAAAAGTTCATGAGCATCCATTCGATGGTTGGTGGTTCGTCAGACGGCGACCGACAGAAAAAGTTCGGGCAAAGGCGAGGTGTTACAAGCCCATCGCCTGACGTGCTGCCCACTCCTTCGTCATTCCGCTGCGCTCGAAGCCCCGCATGCCCCAATTGCGCAGTTTTTGCCACCCATCTCCCTGCTTGGAAAACAATTGCTGCAAAAATGTCATGGCGGCATCTGTGGCGGTCACATCAGCCCGACGCGCACGCTCGTAACGGCGCAGCAGTTTCATGTCGTTGACTGGTCTCCAGTATGCCCTGCCATGCAACACTTCGGACAGTTCTGCGACGTCCCCAAGCCCCAGATTCAATCCTTGACCCGCTAGCGGATGCACGTTATGCGCCGCGTCTCCCGCCAGCGCCCAGCTTATGCCATTTGTCACGCCTATCCATCGACTGGCTTGTGCCGACTGCAAGGCCCAAGCTTTGCGCGGGCTAACCAAGGTGAGTTTTCCAAGACAACCTGCGCTCATGGCTTCAATCTGGTTGCAAAAAGCTTGTTCATCCATGGCCAGCAACGTTGGCGTGTGGGCATCCGGGGTTGACCAGACCATGCCGACCGACTGACCTTTGGCGCCGTTCACTGGTAAAAAAGCAAGAATATCGTCACCCCTGAACCATTGACGCGCCACCTGGTCGTGTGGTTTCTCACAAGCAAGTCGCGCCGCAATGGCGTGCTGCGGATAACGCGTGGCGGTGAAATCTACTCCAAACTCCGCGCGCGTGGTGCTGGCGCGGCCTTCGCACACGATGGTCAGGGTGGCGGGACGAGGCGCATCAAGAATTTCGATGTGTGGCTGAAATCGCACGGCCTCGCGCAATTGCGACTCCAAAGCAGGCACGTCCACGATCCATGTCAGGGCGGGCACAGTCAGGTTGGCGGCGGAAAAATTGACCTCACCGCCATCGTCTCCCAGGACTCGCATGGCTGTGACTTCGGTGGCGTGCTCAGTGTCTGGCCAGCAGCGTACCGATTGCAGCAGGGCTTTAGACTTGGCGTTGAGGGCATATACCCGCACATCGGACTCCGCGTTGGTAACCGGTTGGGGTGCATACAAGCCGATGCGTAGTCGGTCACGGGCCAGCAACAGCGCCAGCGTGTGGCCCACAATGCCGCCGCCGCGGATGCAAATGTCGAGTTGTTGAGTCATCGCAAGATTGTAGAAGGGCATCCTCTCTGATATTTATGCTGGCATCGTAAAACCCCGACGGACATACCACCAACTGGCTTAGGTGTGTTTAAAGAATGATTCGATCGCTTTGCACGCAAGTGCTTGCCACCCTTCTTAACCCGCAATATTTGGCTCGACAAGGTGGCACAACTGCGCAAGGGATTCCTGCCAGCCGAGGTAACACATTTCCGTAGGAATAACCTCAGGCAGGCCCTCTTGAACAATTGTCACTTCTGACCCGCAAAGTACCTTCTTGATAGATACGGTGACCTGTATATCACCCGGAAGGTTGGGGTCATCGAACTTGTCGGTGTACCGAATAAGTTCATCAGGAACAAGGTCAAGGTACTCTCCCCCGAAGGAGAGTCCGGTTCCCGTAGAGAAGTTTTCAAATGTCATCCTGAATGAGCCCCCCACTCTCGCATCCATGTGGTGAACCTTGCAAGTGAATCCATACGGTGGAATCCACTTGGCCATCGCGTCCGCATTCAGGAATGCACGATAAATTTTTTCAGGGTTTGTACGAACGATTCGATGCAGTTGAACTGTTCCGGTTGGCATGATCTTTCCTTTACT
>CAIOAQ010000067.1 GCA_903856025.1 uncultured beta proteobacterium | reverse complement strand
GCTTGATCGTCACGTCCTGGCCGGTCTTGGCTTTCCAGTGTTTGGCAAAAGCGGCGTTGTATTCGGCATAAAGTTCACGCGTGGGATCGTAGGAGACGTTGAGCAAGGTCACGGCTTGTTGGGCGCTGGCACCCAAAGCAGCACCGGCGAGCCATGCCACAGCAGTAAGGTTGACGATGCGTCGCGAAATTCGAGCTGTTATTTGTGTCATGGTGAAGTCCTCAAAATACATTGCCAAACAGCAATGAGCGAATTCTGAGTGGCCTTCAACAAAACTGGAACTACTGTTTTCTCAGTTGTTTATAACAAAAACGTATTTACGACGGTTCCGCAAATGCCCTCAGGCAACCTTGCTGCCACCAGTGGCATTCGCCTACCCGGGGCCCAGCGTCGATAATTTGAACCTATGTCACTATTGCCTCACCAACTCGAACTCCTGGCCCCAGCGCGCAGCGCGGACATCGGCATCGAAGCCGTTAACCATGGTGCGGACGCTGTCTACATCGGCGGACCGGGCTTTGGCGCACGTTCCAGCGCCGACAACTCGGTGCAAGACATCGCCCGACTGGTGCAGCACGCACACCGATTCAACAGCCGCATCTTTGTCACTTTAAACACCATCCTGCGTGACGATGAACTCGAACCGGCACGCAAACTGGCTTGGCAGCTGTTTGATGCGGGGGTCGATGCGTTGATCGTCCAGGACATGGGGCTGCTGGAGCTTGACCTGCCACCAATTCAACTCCATGCCAGTACCCAATGTGACATTCGCACCCCCGAAAAGGCCCGTTTTTTGCAAGACGTAGGGCTGACACAACTCGTTTTGGCGCGTGAGTTGACGCTGGCACAAATTGCCGACATCCGCGCGGCAACCGACCCAGCGCGCAGCACCATCGAATTTTTTGTCCATGGCGCACTGTGTGTGGCCTACAGCGGCCAGTGCTACATCAGCGCTGCGCACACCGGGCGCAGCGCGAACCGTGGCGAATGCAGCCAGGCCTGCCGCCTGCCCTACCAAGTGGTCGATGCAAAAGGCCGGTTTGTCGCACATGACAAACACGTGCTGAGCATGAAAGACAACAACCAGAGCAACAACATGGCTGCGCTGGTGGATGCCGGTGTGCGCAGCTTCAAGATCGAAGGCCGCTACAAGGACATGGCCTATGTCAAGAACATCACCGCACATTACCGCAAGTTGCTTGACGAGTTGATCGAGGCGCGACAGTACGACCACAACCCGCTTGTACGCGCCAGCAGCGGCCAAACCACGTTCAGCTTTACGCCAGACCCCAACCAGAACTTCAACCGCGAGTTCACCGACTACTTTGTCAACGGCCGCCAGGACGATATTGGTGCGTTTGACAGCCCCAAAAACCCGGGGCTGCCCATCGGGCATGTCACACAAACTGGGCAGAACTGGGTCGATTTGATGCTCACCGACCGGGCCACCCAGTTGCACAACGGCGACGGCCTGTGTTACTACGACCTGCAAAAGGAATTGGTCGGCTTGGCCATCAACCGGGCAGAACTCGTCAGCGCCAAAAAGGGCATGTGGCGCGTGTTCCCCAAAGACGCGCTCGACACACTGAAAGACCTGCGAAAGGATGTCGAAGTCAACCGCAACCGTGACGTGGACTGGTTGCGTGCGCTGGACAAAAAGTCCAGCGACCGGCGCATCGGCGTCTGGGCCACGCTGGAGCTGACGGCGGATACCGTGCAACTCAACCTGACGGACGAAGATAGCACGAGCGTCACCGTACAACAGCCCTTCCCTGCCGAAAATCGTCAAAACACCAGTGATGCACAAACTGCATTGGCACAGATTCGCAGCCAGATCAGCCGCCTGGGTACTACGTGTTTCATAGCACCAGATTCAAATATCACGAGGGCTACAGGCGAATTTGATTCAGTATCTGTACCCAGCTCCCTGCTCAACACCCTGCGCCGGGAAGCGGTCGCTGAATTGGAGACTGCACGCGCACAGCGTTTTGAGCGTTGGCTGCCTGGTCAGCCAATGGTGCCGCCTGCGCCCTACCCAGAAGATGCCTTGAGCTACCTGTCCAACGTGTTCAACAGCGCCGCACGGTGTTTTTATGAACGCCATGGGGTGAAGGTGATCGCCCCGGCCTATGAGGCGATCAAAGAACCTGGTGAAGTGAGCCTGATGATCACCAAGCACTGTGTGCGTTTTTCCTTGAGCCTGTGCCCCAAGCAAGCCAAAGGTGTCACAGGTGTGCAAGGTTTTGTGAAAGCCGAGCCGTTGCAACTCATCAACGGTAAAGAAAAGTTGACCCTGCGTTTTGACTGCAAGCCCTGCGAGATGCATGTCATGGGCAAAATGAAGCCTGCAGTGGCGGCGCAATCCAAGCAGAACTTGCGTGAGGCACGCCAAGGTGTACCGCTGACTTTTCACAAAACCCGCCCAACACAGGAATTTGGACACTGAAGGCCAGCGTTTCTGGACAAACCAGATGCCGATGGGCTTGATGGTCAACCCAGGTGGTTATTGCAATTTCAGGTCCATGTGACGACCTTGCCCGTCCTTGACTGAAGCGATCACCTTGAACGCCTTGGCTTGCACGGCGTTGGGCAGACGCACAAAATTATTCTTTTGCACCAGGGCATCTCCATTCATCAGCGCCCAAACAAAGAAATTCAACGCTGCCTGAGTTCGCTCCGGTTGATTTGCAATCAGGGGAACCACTACGAAAGTACCCATCGTGATAGGCCATGCGCCCCCACCCGGCATGTTCGTCAGGGTGGTGGTGAATTCGCCCTTGTTCCCCCATTCGCTGTTCATCAACGCCGTATGAAAGGCGGTCACCGACGGTGACACAAACCCACCGGCCGAATTTCTAATTTGAACTGCATGCAACTGGTTGTCTTTGACATACCCATAATCTACATAAGCGATCGCGCCAACGGTGTCTTTGACCGCCTTGACCACGCCCTCGCTGCCTTTGACGGCAGTAAAACCTGCCGGCCAGGTGAAGCTGGTTTTGGCACCAAATTTGGTCTTCCAGGTTGGGTTGACCTTGGAGAGATAGTCTGCAAAGTTATACGTGGTTCCGGAGCCATCGCCACGAACCACCACCGTGATGGCAAGGTTTGGTAAATCCAAACCCGGATTGGTTTGCTCAATCTCTGGTGCGTTCCAACGCGTAATTTCTCCGAGATAAATCCTCGCCAGAACATCCCCTGTCAGACGCAATTTGTCGTCCGCAACCCGGGGCAAATTGAACACGGGAACAATGCCTGTGATGGCCACCGGAAACACGACCAACTTGTCGCGAAGCAGTTCTGCTTCAGAAGGAGCGACATCCGATGCACCAAATCCAGTCTCGCTGGCCCGGATTTTTTTCAACCCTGCTGACGATCCAAGCGACTCATATTTCAAACTGATCCCGCTGGATTTTTGGTATTCATCGGCCCAAGTCCGGTAAATCGGGGCTGCGGCAGACGATCCGGCACCCTCAATCGTGGTGTTCACCACCGCATGAACAGGCAGACAGGGAAGCAACAGAACCAGTGCAAGCGTCCAAAATTTCATTATCAATACTTCAATGTTGTTGAATTTGAATTATCCATGGCAACCATGACATCCCTGTGACACAGTCACCGCACAGGGCCAGGCCACCGCCTGAAATGACTATAGGGCATGCCCCAAACTCAAGTTGTGCCGAAGCCGACTTCTGCGTGCTTTTCGACAGGCGCGGTACCCATCGATTCTTTTCAACATGCATGGCACATGATGCTAGACTGAAACCCACTTTCACGTAAAAGAACAGGCCGGACATGGATTCGCCGACGCAAGCTTCACCCCAATTACTGCTTGAATTCCAGGCGCTCTTTGACAACGCGTCGGTGGGAATTCTCCTTACCGCAGATCGCAAAATCCAGCGCTACAACCCCCGGTTTGGAGAGATGTTTCGCTTTAAGGGCTCGGAGGCGGTCGGCACGCTTGGCACCTGCCTTTACCGCAGCGACGAAGAATACGCAGTACTTGGAAAACTTGCCGGACCCCTGCTGTCCCAAGGAAAATCTGTCAGGCAAGAACTGTACATGCGACGTGCCGACGGGTCCGATTTTTGGGCCAACCTGATTGGTTACGTGGCTGACCCTTCTGATCCGACCCGTGGCACTTGGTGGATCATCGAAGATCGCTCAGAGGTCAAAGTCGCAGAAGAGTCGCTGAAAAAGAGCTACACCGAACTCAGTGAAACCAACATCAAACTGGCAGCGGCTCAAAGCCGGTTGGTGCAGTCTGAAAAACTTGCTGCGATTGGTCTTCTTGCGGGTGGCGTGGCGCATGAAATCAACAATCCCATTGGTTTTATCAATTCCAATCTGGGGTCGCTCAAAACTTACGTGGACAGGATGCTTTCCCTGATTGATGCCTACGAAAAAATCCAGCTTCGGCCTGGGGCCTCAATGTCAGACTTTGCAACCGTGAATGCACTCAAAACAGAGCTGGACATGGCCTACCTGAAGGGTGACGTGGTGGACCTCATGGACGAATGTCGCTCCGGTCTGGAGCGCGTCAAGAACATTGTTCAATCCCTCAAGGATTTTTCACAAATCGACAGCGATGAGACCTGGCGCAAGGTCAACATCCACCAAGGCATCGACGCGGCGTTGAACGTACTCTCGGGTGAGCTCCCGCAAAAGTGCGAGATACGCAAGGCGTACGGCGAGGTAGCAGAGATCGAATGCCGTCTTTCACAACTCAAGCAGGTTTTTGTAAATCTTCTGGCCAATGCTGTTCATGCAATCGACGGTCATGGAACCATCAGCATTTGCACAGGTAGCCAGGAAGACCAGGTATGGATCACGGTCTCAGACACCGGATCAGGCATCGCCGCCGAGCACCTGCCGCATATTTTTGATCCCTTCTTTACAACCAAGCCCGTGGGCAAGGGCACGGGCTTGGGGTTGTCGGTGGCCTACAGCATTATCCAGAACCACCACGGACGCATCGAGGTGACAAGCCAGGTAGGCAGCGGAACAACTTTCCGCATCTGCTTGCCTTTCAATCAACCGGCTTAAGCTTCCATTCCTTTTGTCAGTCGCCACTGCTTGACCAGCGCATAAATCGCCGGAATCACTGCCAGCGTCAGCACGGTACTGGAAATCATGCCCCCGACCATGGGCGCGGCGATGCGGCTCATCACTTCAGACCCGGTGCCTGTGCCCCACATGATGGGCAGCAGCCCGGCCATGATCGCCACCACCGTCATCATCTTGGGCCGCACCCGTTCTACTGCACCTTCCATCACCGCTTCATAGAGGTCGCTCACATCGGGTTCGCGGCCTTCAGCGCGGCACTTGAGTTTGATGGCCTCCCACGCATGGTCCAGATAGATCAGCATGATCACGCCCGTTTCTGCCGCCACGCCCGCCAAGGCGATGAAGCCCACCGCCACCGCCACCGACAGGTTGTAGTTCAAGAACCACATCAGCCAGACCCCGCCCACCAGTGCAAACGGCACGGAGAGCATGACGATCAGGGTTTCGGTGATGCGCCTGAAATTCAGGTACAGCAGCAGAAAGATCGACAGCAGCGTGACCGGAATGACCACTTTCATTTTCTCGACGGCATGCTCCATGTTTTCAAACTGGCCGCTCCAGGTCGCGTAATAGCCGCTGGGGAACTTGACCTGCGCTTCAACTGCTTTTTTTGCATCCGCCACATAGCTGCCAATGTCGCGGTCGCGGATATCCACATAGATGTAGGCCGACAGCAGCGCGTTCTCGGTGCGAATGCTAGGCGCGCCCTTGGCAACCACCACCTTGGCCAACTGGCCCAGTGGGATCATGGCACCGTCCATCGTGGGCACCAATACCTGCGTGGCAATCTGCTGGGCGTCACCACGCAATTCACGTGGGTAACGCACTGTCACTCCATAGCGTTCACGCCCCTCTACGGTCGTCGTCACCATGTCACCCCCCAGTGCGGTACCGACCACATCCAGCACGTCTCCCACTGCCAGGCCATAACGCGCCAATTGTTCTCTGTCGGGTTCGATGTTCAGGTAGAACCCACCGGTGATGCGTTCAGCGAAGGCGCTGGTGGTGCCGGGAACGGTCTTGACGACCGCTTCAATTTGCCGTGCCAGTTTTTCCATCTCATCAAGGTCTTTGCCAAACACCTTGATGCCAATGGGCGTGCGGATGCCGGTGGAAAGCATGTCAATACGCGCCTTGATCGGCATGGTCCAGGAATTGGCCACACCGGGGAACTGCAGCGCCTTGTCCATTTCGGCAATCAGCTTGTCGATGGTCAGGCCCTTGCGCCATTCGGACTCCGGTTTGAGGTTGATCACGGTCTCAAACATCTCGGTCGGCGCGGGGTCGGTGGCGGTGTTGGCGCGACCGGCCTTGCCAAACACCGAAGCCACTTCAGGAAAGCTCTTGATGAGCTTGTCCTGGGTTTGCAACAGCTCGGCAGCTTGGGGGCTCGACATGCCGGGCAGCGAGGCGGGCATGTAGAGCAGCGAGCCTTCGTTGAGCGTAGGCATGAACTCCGAGCCCAGTCTGGAGGCCGTGTAATACGATGCCGCCAGCACCGCCAGCGCCAGCAAAATAGTCACTTTTTTGTAGCGCAATACACCCGCAATCAGAGGGCGATAAGCCCAAATGAGCACACGATTCACCGGATTTTTGGCCTCTGGCATGACCTTGCCGCGAATGAACAGCAGCATCAG
>CAIOAQ010000066.1 GCA_903856025.1 uncultured beta proteobacterium | reverse complement strand
TTTGGGGGATTTTGAGGACTATTTTTGCAAAAACCAGTGTTTTTGCGGAGATTTCAGGCTTGAGAGGGACGACTTAGTGGCAATTCGATGACAAAACTAGCGCCGCCGCCAGGCCGGTTTTCACAAAAAGCACGGCCACCGTGCCGCTGCGCGATGGATTTCACCAGCGCCAGCCCCAGCCCCACGCCACCATCGCGCTCGGTGGCCCCGGGCAGACGGTAAAACGGCTCAAAAATACGGGTTTGCAGTTCGGGCGGTACGCCTGGACCACGGTCGCCGACGCGGATGACCGCAAATTCAGATGTCTGACTCAAACTCAGGCTGATGTCGCCTGCGCCATAGCGGCGGGCGTTTTCCAGCAGGTTGCGCACTGCCCGGCGCAGCAGTTTGGCCACACCCTGTACGCTCAATTCAGTGGCGGCGCTTGGCGTAGCCGTGCTCGGTGCATCATCGGTGTGCACCTCCAATTCTGCGTTCACCCGGGCGCACTCTTCGGCGGCCAGTCCAATCAGGTCGACCGACTCGATGGTGCCCAAGTCGGCTTCACGGGCGTCCAAACGGCTTGCCAGCAATATTTCTTCAATCAGCTGGTCGAGTTCGCTGATGTTGCGTGAAATTTCGTCACGGAACGCCGGCGTAGCTGACGGACCCAACAGCTCCAGCCCCATGCGGATGCGCGTCAGCGGCGAGCGAAGTTCGTGTGAGGCGTTGGCCAACAGCGATTTTTGCGAGGCCAGTAGCGCCTCATGCGATTGCACCAAGGTCTGGACGCGTTGGGCCGCATGGTTGAAGCGCTTGGCCAAAAAAGCCACCTCGTCCTGGCCAGTCTCTGGCACCCGAATGGACAGGTCGCCTTCGCCCCACTGTTGTACGCCGTTTTGCAGGCGCTCTAGACGGCGCGTCAGGGTGCGCACGATTGGGTAAGTGGCCACCGCCACCGCCAACCCCACCCACACGAGCATCCAGGCAAAACCAAAGGGCGGACGGCTCCAAAAGGAGGGTGGGCCGCGCCTCAAGTGCATGCGCATGGTTTGACCATCATGCATGCGCACTTCAAATTCAGGTGTGCCAGCGCCTAGTGGGTGCTCAGAATTTTCTGAATGTTCGCCAATTGGTACGGCATCTGGCGCATCGGGTTCGCTGGCGGGTTGTGCGGGTTGATTGGAGATGTCCAGATCTTGCTTGGCCTGTCGCTCGGCGTGGAGCATCAAGTGCGCGCGCATTTCCTCTTCGGAGATCGGGATGCGCGGGCGACCACGGCCAATGACTTCACCGGACTCGTTGCGAATCACCACGTCGCGCAGCGGCGGTTCTGCCGCCAGCCGCCAGACCCAGCCCACCAGCAGGATGAGCATGGCAACTGTCAGCACCACCGCCAACCAGATGCGCACATAGAGTTTGTTGAACATGGTCAGTTGACGCCAACGTGGAGGGATGATTCAGTTGCGGACAGCGTAAATTTGCTTTGCCAATTGTGGGCTGCCCGGTAAGGTGTCTATTTTCAGTCTTGCTGCCGGGCAAACACGTAGCCCACGCCGCGCACCGTCAAAATTCTTTTAGGGGATTTTGGATCTGCCTCAATGGCAGCGCGAATGCGGCCCATATGGACATCAATGGAGCGGTCAAATGCGTCCAGCTCACGACCTCGTACCGTCTCCATGATCTGGTCGCGGCTGAGTACCCGCCCTGCGCGTTCGGCCAATGTGACCAACAGGTCGAACTGGTAGGAAGTCAGATCGCACGCCTGTCCGGACACGCACACGGTGCGGGCACCGCTGTCGATTTCCAATGAACCAAAGCGCATCACGGTGCTGGCGGCAATTGGCGTGCCATCGCCGTGGCGGCGCAGCACCGCCCGGATGCGTGCCAACAATTCACGCGGCTCAAATGGTTTTGGCAGGTAGTCGTCGGCACCCATTTCAAGACCAATGATGCGGTCCATCGGGTCACCCTTGGCGGTGAGCATCAACACCGGCGTGTGGGCCAACGCACCCGGCAAGGCACGAATGCGTCGGCATACTTCCAGGCCATCCATGTCGGGCAGCATCAGGTCCAGAATCACCAGGTGAGGGGTGGTGGATTGCAATTTGGCCAAACCGCTTTGCCCGTCACCCGCGTGTGTCACCTGGTAGCCGGACTGCCCGAGATAGGCGCAAACCATGTCAGCCAGGCGGGCATCGTCTTCAATCATCAACAGGGGTTGGTTCATGGCGAAAGTCTAGTTGCTGGCTGCATCTGTGGCTTGAAGCCAGCGTAAAGTTAGGTAAATTTGGTGAAGTAAATGCTACTATTAGTATAGCGATATATCTAACTTACACAGGGGCTTTAGGGATATTTAATCTTGATGTTAACCACACCAGAAGCAGCACGGGGACGCCCAACAAGGCCGTGGCGACAAAAAAGTTGGAATAGCCAAAAGCATCCACATAGCGCCTCGAATAGCCGGCTAGAAATTTGGGCAACAACAGCATCATGGGACTGAAAAGCGCGTACTGCGTGGCCGAATAGTTCACATTGGTCAGGCTCGATAAATAGGTAATGAACGCAGTTGAGGCGATACCACTGGCCAGGTTGTCGGCTGAAATCACGAAGATCAGCGAGGTCACGCGAAGAGAAAATTGCTCAGCCCCTGAGTCGCTGCATGCGCCAAAGAAGAAGAAGCAGCAGCAGGGGTGGGACTGCGGTCAAGCCGGTGGCCACGAACGCCGTGGCGTAGGCACCCAGCAGTCCATGGGCGGGTGTGAGTGTTTCGACCGCAATCCCGGAGAATCCCTTCAGGAACTTGCCGAGCAAAGCGTAGGTCGAAGACAGCATGGCGTACTGGGTGGCGGTGTAGCCGAGACTCGTTAGACTCGACATGTAGGTCACTAGGGCGACCCCAGCGAAGGCTTGGGCAAAAGCGTCGAGCGTCATCACAGCGGCGAAAATCGCTGTGTCGGCGTTGAAGCTGAGCAAGGCGAATGCCGCCGTGCCGAAGCCTTCGAGCACGAGGCCTATGACAAGGGTCGGCAACAAGCCGAGCCGTACAGCGCTCAGGCCGGATGCAGCGATGCCCAGGAAGATGGCGACCAGGCCGAAGGAGCCGCGCACCCAGGCGACCGTGTCCTTGGAGAGGCCGAGGTCGTGGTAGAACGGGTTGTACATGGGCCCCATCACGAAGTCGGGCAGTCGATAAAGCGCCACCATGAGCAGCATGACGAGCCCGGCGCCCTTGTGTTTGACGAAGAAATCGACAAATGGGCCGACGATTGCATCGGCGAGGCCGCGCAAGGTCCAGAGCGGGGGCTTCTGGTGCAGCACCACATCGGCGCGGGTCGGCTCGGAAGCGAACAAGGTCGCAATCGTGCAGAGCGCCATCAGCGCCGCCATGCCAACGTATGACATCGACCACCCGACGCGTGCCGCCGCGGCGATGATCAATGCGTCGGTGATAAGTAGAGCTATGCGGTATCCGACCTGCGCTGCCGAGGTCATCAATCCTATTTCGTCGGCGTCTGACGCCGATTCGATGCGCCAGGCGTCGATTGCGATGTCCTGCGTGGCTGAGGCGAAGGCCGTCAACAATGCGAAGGCACCGATGGCCGCGAGCCCGCCTGCCGTCCCGACGGCGGCCATGCCCAGCAGCCCGATGGTGACAAGAATCTGGCACAGCAGCATCCAGCCGCGACGTCGGCCGAGGCGACCCAGCAGTGGCACGTCGATGCGGTCCACCAGCGGCGACCAGTACACCTTGAAGGCGTACGCGAAGCCGACCCAGGAGATGAACCCGATGGCAACCAGGCTCGTACCGTCGTCCCTCAGCCAGTAGCCGAAGGTGTTGGCGGTTAGCAGGAAGGGCAGGCCTGATGCGAAACCCAGCGCCAGCATGACCGCGACCTTAGGCTGCCGAAGCTCCCGCAGCACCTCGAGCGCAGAGCGGTTGCGTCGCGCGGTGGAGTTGGCCTTGGTCATGCATTGCCTCTTCGGCTTGAGTGCCCAGCAGCATCAGCACCATGCCCAAATAGCTCGATGCGAACCGCATCCAGCGCGCACCAGACCATCGGCAGGCGGTCTACCAACGGTGCCCAGACCCACTTGCAGGCATAGGCCAACCCCACCCAACTCAGGTAGCCGATGGTGGTGCGGTCAATGCCGGCCTCGCGCAGCCAGAAACTCAAGGTGCCCAACACCAGCAGTAAGGGCAGGCCGGCGGGAAAGCCCAGCGAAAGCATGCGTAAGCTGGCGGGCTCCAGGTAAACCTTGAACGAAGCCAACCAGTTGCGCAGGGGTGGAGCGGAGGTGGATAGGTGGGTAGTCATTGATGCACAAAAAATTCAAATTTGAGGTATCACCCCTGCTCAGACAGCACTGCAAATTCAAATGCTCATTTACATCGGCTGCCAAACAACCTCTTTGACTTTAACGAGCATCAGTGGAATGTAGAGTCGGGAAATTCCGGCTGAATCCAGCCGACCGTCAACCACTGCAACCAGGAGTTTTGCCTCAGATGCCGAGTATGACCGAAAAGCTTCTTTAAGTTAATCGTGAGATCTGGCCTTGAGGGAGTCGCGCGACCGTGTCTGGGGCCCTTAGAACGAGCGCCCTTTGGTGACGACTTCTCGCAATATTTTCCACTGGCCAGCCGTAAATTCCATCGAGAGCGTTTTCTCGACGACATCGCGGTAGTCGTCAGAGTCATATTGTTGAGTGAAAGTCACCTCGGCCTGATCCGAGGAACAACGAAGTGTGTGAATATCTTTCAAAACGGCTTGCAGGCCACCTTTCTTGCCAACACGGTTTTTGCGCAATGTTTCCCATTGCAGCTTTGTTAAGTTCAATGCAGGCACGAAGTGTTCGCTGTAGGCTGAAAAATAAGCTTGAATGTCTTTTTTGTTCCATGCGGCGATCCAATCCAAGACCGTTGGATTGAGCTTTTGGCAGTTGTCAGGATTGGCAATGACAGCTGGCGGCGGTGTAATGACTGTGGGCGCAGATGTTGGGGCAG
>CAIOAQ010000065.1 GCA_903856025.1 uncultured beta proteobacterium | reverse complement strand
TTAAAAATGACTTTGGCAATATATTTTTTCATTTTGACTCCAGCATCATCACCGTATCTAAAGGTACGGTCTAGCCTGCGTAGAGACCACCGAACAGAGGGTGTGGGTGTAATAGGCGATACGCGTTTACCGTGAGTCTATGCCAGGAGTCGATGCTATGAGATTCGAAACCAATGACATGGTTGGATTGATTTAATACCACAAGTAAAAAAATCATTCTGTTCTTTATGCCCCTCCCTTTTGCTTATGTTTCTATGGACGGGCAAGTATTGTTATATGCGATTTGGTATGTTACATCCAACGTCATCGCTGGGATGCCTAAGGCCGCACGGGTTCAACAGCAAATCGACTTGAGCCGCCACAAAGTTCAATGAAATCAACGCTATAGACTCTCTAAATTGACAAAGCTGTAATGGCGCGATGTTAACTTTTACTGATTAATATAGCAATGAAATTGTTTGTGTTAAAGTAGTGGCGTGTTTATCAAGCTTACCCGCCGCGGACCCAATCAATACGTCCAACTCGTTGCAGCCTACCGCGACGATGAGGGACGCCCCAAGCAACGCACTGTTGCAACGCTTGGGCGTATCGATCAGTTAAACACTGAGCTCAAATCCGTCATCACTGGTCTGCAACGCGTGACCGGCCAAGCCCCTGATTCGGCGGCGCCCGTGGCGGCGCCGACTTTAAGCTTTGATGCCGCTCGTGACTATGGCGACGTCTGGGCATTGACCGAGCTTTGGAATGTGTTGGGCTTTGATGGCCTGCGCCGCGTGTTTCGCCACACACGCCACAGCATTGATGTGGAGGCCCTCATCCGGGTGATGGTCTTCAACCGTTTGTGTGATCCGGACTCCAAGCTCGGAGTGCTGCGATGGATGCAAACGGTAGCGCTGCCGGGAACGTCCCTGCAAGCAATTGACCACCATCATCTGCTACGCGCTATGGATGCCTTGGTTGATCACAAGGGCGATGTTGATAACGTGATGGCCAGCCTGCTGCGTCCATTGGTAGACCAAGATCTGGCGATCGTCTTCTATGACATGACTACCATTCGTGCGGCCGGCTTGTCTGAGCAAGACGGTGACTTGCGCAACTATGGCATGTCCAAAGAAGGTGTGGTGGCTCGCCAGGTAATGCTGGGTGTTGTGCAGACGGCCGAAGGCTTGCCTCTTTATCACGAGGTGTTTGACGGCAACACGGCGGAGGTGAGCACCATCAAAGGAGTCATCGAAAAGGTTGTTGCAAGGTTCCCCATCAAACGAGTCATCGCCGTGGCCGACCGGGGCCTGTTGTCTACCGACAACCTGGCCAATTTGCAGGAAATTGTTTTGCCTGGTGGCAACAAGCTCGAATTCATTCTTGCAGTGCCAGGAAGACGCTATAGCGACTTTATTGAGCTACTGGAGCCGTTTCATTCGGCGCAGTGTGTACCAGCCAAAGATGAAGTTCTGGGAGAGCTACTTTGGAACAAACTGCGCTTGGTCATTGCCCATGATCCTCAGGTAGCGGTTGATACCGGCGCCAAGCGAGACGCGCGTATTGCTGAATTAAAAAATCAAGCCGATCAGTGGGTTGGAAAGCTTGACGCTCAGGACGATGGAAAGAAGTTGCGCGGGCGCAAGCTCTCCGATGGTGGAGCGCGGGCCAAGTTTTATCACGAGGTGTGCGAATCCCATTTGGCACGCATTGTGAAGGTGGACCTCAAGAGCGAACTATTCAGCTATGACATTGACGAGCGAGCCTTGAAGCATGCGCGCCTTATGGACGGCAAGTTGCTGCTCGTGACTAACACCCAAGATCTCAAACCTGATGAAGTGGTGAAGCGCTACAAGTCACTGGCGGATATTGAGCGCGGGTTTCGGGTGCTCAAGTCCGAGATTGAGATTGGGCCTATTTATCACCGCCTGCCCAACCGAATTCATGCGCATGCGGCAATTTGCTTTATGGCGCTGATTCTGTACCGGGTGATGCGTGCCCGGCTAAGAGACAGCAGTACAAAACTCTCCCCTGAGCGGGCACTGGAAAAACTACGCCGCATTCAGCATCAGGAGGTAAAGGTAAACGACCTGCTGCCCGTTGCTGCGCTGTCGAATATGACCCAGGAACATACAGACATTTTGCAAGCACTGACAGTCAAAAAACCGACCCTTCCAGCCCAATTGACCCTTCTGTAGTGGCGCGACAAAGTCGCAAACCTATATAAATCAACGACTTTTTTCCATCAACTGTTGAAGCCGGGGTGCCTAGCTTTGCGGCCGTGTTGGGGGCATTTCAGATAGACGCAGCAATAAAAAAGGTCCTGCAAGTTTTGAATATGCAGGACCTCTGGAAACCAGGCCAGTAGCATCTACATCAGCAGGTGTTCTCCTGCGTTGTCGCCGCCCAGCGTGACGTAATTGACCTTGCGAATATCCATCAATTTTTTCCCGCCTGAGTAGCTGATGGAACTTTGTACGTCCTGCTCCATTTCAATCAATGTGCCCGCAAGTTTGCCCTTGATTGGTTCCAAGATGCGCTTGCCTTCCACGTGCTTGTATTCACCCTTATTGAAGTCGCTGGCTGAGCCGTAATATTCCTTGAACAGCTTACCGTCTACTTCTACAGTTTGGCCCGGGCTTTCTTCATGACCAGCAAATAACGAGCCGATCATGACCATGGTGGCACCAAAGCGGATGCTCTTGGCGATGTCCCCATGGTCACGTATGCCGCCGTCGGCGATGATGGGTTTGGTTGCGACGCGGGCGCACCATTTCACTGCGCTCAGCTGCCAGCCGCCTGTGCCAAAGCCAGTCTTGAGCTTGGTGATGCACACTTTGCCTGGACCAATGCCGACCTTGGTGGCGTCTGCGCCCCAGTTCTCCAGGTCAATCACTGCTTCGGGGGTCGCTACATTGCCGGCGATGATGAAAGTGCCCGGAATCTTCTCGCGCAGGTAACCGATCATGTTTTTCACACTATCGGCATGGCCATGGGCAATGTCAATGGTGATGTATTCGGGGGTTAATCCCAGGGTGACCAGTCGGTCAACTGTTTCGTAATCCGGCTTCTTGACACCGAGTGAAATCGACGCAAACAAGCCGAGCGCCTTCATGTCCTGGACAAATTTCACGTTATCCAGATCGAATCGGTGCATGACGTAAAAGTAATCGTTTTGCGCCATCCAGATACAGATGGCCTCGCTCACCACCGTTTTCATGTTGGCGGGTACCACCGGAATTCGAAAGCGGCGTGGACCCAGCTCAACGCTGGCATCACATTCAGAACGGCTTTCTACCCGGCATTTGCGGGGTAGCAGCAAGATGTTGTCGTAGTCAAAAATTTCCATGGTCAGGCTCCTTGCGTGACATACCCGTTGATAGTCGCCATACGTGGCGTCATCAGGGTGATGTCGGGTTGAAAGAGAGCGCTTGGAATGCGGTGCCGATCGTTGATGCCCCGTGCCATTAAATGACTGGGCAAAAAAAACCGGGCTGCAATTGCTTGGGCCCGGTGTCTGATTCTATCGAGTTTGGGTGCCTGGCTCGGTTTTATCTTCTGGCGGGCAAACCGACTGGGCGGCGGCCAGAATGCGGCCGTGCGCGTCCTGAATCCAGGCTACCACCGTGAGCGAGTCAGCTTGTACCCGTTCGGGGATGCTCATGGCACGCAGCTCATGGAATCTCAATTGCTCTTTATTTGATAGCACATTGCCAACGTTCCATATGGGCTGGAAGGCATTTCTTATGATGTTCCTGGAAACCGGCGAGCCTTCCACGCCGCTCGGAAGTGCTTGTACCAGCACCACCCAGCCGGACAAAGGTAACGCGGGCGAGGCGCCTTGCGGTAGGGTCAATGTGACTGACACGCCGACATAGTTGGCAACCGCAGGCCCACGTGCAACGCGCAGGGTGGCCCCAGGCAGCGGGTCAACACGGCTGTCGTGGCGATCTTGCGTGTCGGGGCGCGCGCGCTGCACGTCTTGCAGGCGCGCCAGCGCATCGCTGCTGGCTGCGGCAGACAGCGCGGCCTCGTCGCCTTGGTCGCCGGGCACGATCCAGTCCAGAACCAGAGCTCCTGGTGGGGCGGTAGGTGTTGCGGTGTCGGCCCAGCAGGTGGCGCAATCGGCGTTGATAAAGCGCTCAAACAATGCCTGCGGCTGCGCCTGACTATCGCTGCTGCAGACCGACTGGCTGTGTGCCAGAGACGTGCCTAGCAGCAGCGTGGTCAAGGTACATACCCAGATACGGTTTGATGGTGGATGTCTGTTCATCAGTCAGCTTTCTACAATCGACGATTGAGTCAGTTCTTGCTAACCATTTCAACTAATGAAAAATACCGTTGACGTCGCACATTTCAGAAACCCTTTTGCTCTAAGAAGTGGGAGATTGGTTCACGTCGATTCTGTCCCTCGGGGAAAGGAGTGCGGTTGCGATTGTCCTGGGTGCAAGGGGGCATTGGTTGCTGCGCATGGAGATGTCAGGGCGCACTACTTTCGACATGATGTCGCTCCGGGAAATTGCTCATGGTATTCGGAAACCGGTGGTTCGGAAGAGTCCGAATGGCATCGCGCGGCCAAGTTAAGTTTCCTTGGAGTCGAATTCATTTCTGGATTCGACTTCCAATGTGATGTGTTTGAGGAGTGTTTGGATGGAACCCGTCTGCACGAAAGGGTTAACGTTTCTTTTGGGCAAGACCGGATTGTCAAGGTTGAGATTGAAAAAACTGTTGAGGATTTCCGCCCGGATGTCATATTGACATTTGATAGTGGTCGTGTCGTATGGGTAGAGGTCACGGTCAGCAGCAAACCGTCACAAACGAAAATTGAGTATTTAGTAGGTCAAAGAATTGAAGCAGTGGAAGTGCAAGTTCCAAGAACAATTTGCACTGCAACGAGTGCAGAGGTTGCCAACAATGTTTTGAGCAATGCGAGCGAAGTTAGATGGATTTTTCATCGAGAAGGATTCGCACTGGTAGACGAAGCCAGTGCTCGACTCAGAGAACAACGAGAAATTAGGGATGCCGCATGGAGGGAGAACCAAAGAGCACGAGAGAAGGCTGCTGACGCTGAACGAGCTGACGCACAAAAGCGAAAAAGAGAGGCTGACGATTTGCTTCGTGTTCAACAGCTTGCGGAAGCAGAGAGATCTCGTCCAGCGCCGCCTGTTCGCCCCAGCGGCGGTATGTCGTTGACGAATACTCCCCCCCTGCTCGCCACCCTCAATCCCGAGCAAACCGCCGCTGTCACGCTGCCTTCTGAGCACGCGCTGATCCTGGCTGGCGCCGGTTCCGGCAAAACCCGGGTGCTCACCACCCGCATCGCATGGCTGCTGCAAACCGGTCAAGTCTCGCCCGGCGGCATCATGGCCGTGACGTTTACCAACAAGGCCGCCAAGGAGATGATGACGCGCCTGGCTGCCATGCTGCCGCTGAACGTGCGCGGCATGTGGATTGGCACCTTCCACGGTCTGTGCAACCGCTTGCTGCGCGCCCATTACAAGCTGGCCAACCTGCCGCCAACCTTCCAGATTCTGGACATGCAAGATCAGTTGTCCAGCATCAAGCGCCTGTATAAACAGTTTGGCATTGACGACGAACGTTACCCGGCCAAACAAATGCAATGGTTCATCGGCGGTTGCAAAGAAGAAGGCCAGCGCCCCGCACAGGTGGTCGCCACTGACCCCGAAACCCGCAAAAAAGTTGAGATTTACCAGCTCTACGAAGAGCAATGCCAGCGTGAAGGTGTGGTCGATTTTGGTGAGCTGATGCTGCGCAGTTACGAGTTGCTGCGCGACAATGATCCCATCCGTGAGCATTACCAGCGGCGCTTTCGGCATATCCTGATCGACGAGTTTCAGGACACCAACAAGCTGCAATACGCCTGGATCAAGATGCTCTCAGGCACCGGCGCGCACAGCAGCGTGGATGGCGCTTTCCAGCCCACTGGCTGCGTGCTGGCTGTGGGCGATGACGACCAGAGCATCTACGCCTTTCGTGGTGCGCGTGTGGGCAACATGGCCGACTTCGTGCGCGAATTCGGCGTGCGCCACCAGATCAAGCTGGAGGAAAACTACCGCAGCGGCAGCAACATCCTTGACAGCGCCAACGCCCTGATCAGCAACAACAGCAAGCGCCTGGGTAAAAACCTGCGCACCGCACAAGGCCCAGGCGAGCCAGTGCGCGTGTTCGAGGCTACCAGTGACTTTGCCGAGGCCAACTGGATGGTCGACGAGATGAAGCAACTGGTGCGCGAAGGCAACGACCGCAAAGAAATTGCGGTGTTGTACCGCTCCAATGCCCAAAGCCGGGTGATCGAAACTGCGCTGTTCAATGCCGGTATGCCCTACAAGGTCTACGGCGGCCTGCGCTTTTTTGAGCGCGCCGAAATCAAGAACGCGCTGGCCTACCTGCGCCTGCTGGAAAATCCGCGTGACGACACCAGTTTCATGCGCGCCGTGAACTTTCCGCCACGTGGCATTGGTGCACGCAGCCTGGAGCAGTTGCAAGACGCAGCCCGCGCCACCGGCTGTGCGTTGAGCGATGCGGTCAGCGGCCTGGGTGGAAAAGCGGGCAGCAACATTGGTGCCTTCCTGGCAGGCATTGACGTACTGCGGGAGCAAACCCAAGGCCTGAGCCTGCGCGAAACCATCGAACACACGCTGGCGCACAGCGGCCTGATCGATCATTACAAGGCTGACCGCGAAGGCGCAGACCGCGTTGAAAACTTGGAAGAACTGGTCAACGCCGCCGAAAGTTTTGTCTCCATCGAAGGCTTTGGCCGCGACGCGGTGGCGTTGCCGGTGGATGAACTGGGACAGGCGTTGACCCAGTCGCCCGCCTCTCAAGGCCTGGATATGAACCAGCCCCTGCAAGAACTGCCTGCGCCCGATGCTGAAACAGGCGAAACCCTGTCGCCACTGGCTGCCTTTTTGACCCACGCCGCGCTGGAAGCCGGTGACAACCAGGCCCAGGCCGGGCAAGATGCCATCCAGCTCATGACGGTGCATGCCAGCAAGGGCCTGGAGTTTGACTGCGTGTTCATCACCGGCATCGAAGAGGGCCTGTTCCCGCACGAAAACTCCATGAACGACCGCGATGGCCTGGAAGAAGAGCGCCGCCTGATGTACGTGGCCATCACCCGCGC
>CAIOAQ010000064.1 GCA_903856025.1 uncultured beta proteobacterium | reverse complement strand
TCAGACCGGAGCTGCACCCAGATAAGGGTTTTCAGGTCAGCGCGTGAGGACCATGTTGTCCCGGTGCACCATTTCTGGTTCAGCTGAATAGCCCAACAGTGCTTCAAAAGCGCTGGAGGGTTTGCGACAAATCAGGCGGGCCTCAGAACTGGCGTAATTGGCCAGCCCTCTGGCGATTTCAGTGCCCGACAGGTCACGGATGGCGATCACCTCACCGCGTGAAAAATCACCGTCCACGGTGGTCATGCCAATGGGCAACAGGCTGGAACCGCCCTCGCGCAACTTGGCCACCGCACCATCATCCACCGTGACCGCACCCCGCATCTGCAGGTGGTCGGCCATCCATTGTTTACGCGCCTGCGTTTTCTGCGTCGGTGCCACCAGCAAAGTGCCAATCGATTCGCCCTGACTCAGGCGCAACAAAGCATCAGGCTCACGGCCCCAGGCAATCACCGTTGAGGCACCCGAACCGGCGGCGCGCTTGGCGGCCAAAATTTTGGTGATCATGCCGCCGCGCCCCAAACTGGAACCGGCGCCGCCTGCCATCGCTTCGAGCGCGGTGTCCCCGGCTTGCGCCACGTGGACAAATTCAGCCTTGGGATCTTTGCGAGGATCAGCGGTAAACAAACCCTTTTGGTCGGTCAGAATGATCAGCGCATCGGCTTCGACCAGGTTGGCCACCAGCGCACCCAGGGTGTCGTTGTCACCAAACTTGATTTCATCGTTCACCACCGTGTCGTTTTCATTGATGACCGGCAACACACCAAGTTTAAGCAGCGTCAGCAGGGTGGACCGGGCGTTGAGGTAGCGCTCGCGGTCGGCCAGGTCGGCATGGGTCAGCAACACCTGTGCACTGCCCAGGCCGTTTTCACGCAGCTTGGTCTCGTACATCTGGGCCAGGCCCATTTGTCCCACGGCGGCAGCGGCTTGCAACTCGTGAATTTCATGGGGACGGGTAGTCCAGCCCAAACGTTTCATGCCCTCGGCAATTGCGCCGCTGGACACCATGATGACTTCGCGCCCTGATCGCACCAACACGGCCATCTGACGGCACCATTCACCGATGGCCACCTCATCCAGACCGCGCCCCTCATTGGTGACCAGACTGGAACCAACCTTGACGACCACACGGTGCGCATTGCGCAAAACAGAAACCTCCGCACCTTGAATCATTCTGGTATCCAGCCCTTATGAATTAAGCACTTACAGCTATGTTATTGGTAGTAACTTACTTTGCATCCGTCTCGGAGGCGAAACGCGGATCAATCACCTCGGGTGCCTGTTCAAGCTTTTGCTGAGCGCTGATATGTTTGAACACGGTCTTGATCAGCGGCTCGCAGCCTTCGCGCGTCAACGCCGAAATCTCAAACACCGGGCCCTTCCACTTGAAGCGTTTGACAAAGTCTTTGATCAACGCTTCACGTTCTTCCTTGGGCACCATGTCCAGCTTGTTGAGCACCAGCCACCGCGGCTTGTTGTAGAGCGCCGGGTCGTATTTTTTAAGCTCGTTGACAATGGCTTTCGCTTGAGCCACGGTGTCCACACCGTCGTCAAACGGCGCCATGTCCACAATGTGCAGCAGCAGACGGGTACGCTGCAGATGGCGCAAAAACAGGTGCCCCAACCCAGCGCCTTCGGATGCACCTTCAATCAAACCAGGCAAGTCGGCCACCACAAAGCTCTGCTCTGGACCCACACGCACCACCCCTAAATTGGGGTGCAAGGTCGTGAACGGGTAGTCCGCAATGCGCGGACGGGCGTTGGAGATGGCCGTGATCAGGGTGGACTTGCCTGCGTTGGGCATGCCCAGCAGGCCCACGTCCGCCAGCACCTTGAGTTCAAGCTTGAGGTTTTTTTTCTCGCCCGGCCAACCCGGTGTTTTTTGCCGTGGCGCGCGGTTGATGGCACTCTTGTAGCGCAGGTTGCCAAAGCCACCGTCGCCGCCCTTGGCAATGGTGATCACTTCACCTGGGTTGAGCAACTCAAACAACACCTCGCCGGTTTCGGCATCGGTAATGATGGTGCCCACGGGCATTTTGAGCGTGATGTCGTCACCGGCCGCGCCAAACATGTCGGAGCCCATGCCGTGCTCACCACGTTTGGCATCATGCCGACGCGAGAAGCGGTAGTCCACCAGCGTGTTCAGGTTTTCGTCGGCCACGGCAAACACATGACCACCACGGCCACCGTCACCCCCGTTGGGACCGCCAAATTCCTTGTATTTTTCATGCCGAAACGAGACGCAGCCAGCGCCACCGTCTCCGGCGGAGATATCAATGTAGGCTTCGTCTACGAATTTCATGATGGGAACCTCTTAAATCAGGACTTACGCAAAATTGCTCTAGCCAAGCGCATTGCAGAAGACAGTTCACCTGCGACCGCAAGACAGCCAAACAACACTGAAGTGGTTTTGCGTAAGTCCTATAAACGAAAAACCCCGCGCCAGGCGCAGGGTCTTGAGTGGGAGCAACCCAGCGATTAAGCTGGTGTCACGCTCACAGTGTGGCGATTAAGTGCACCTTTGATGGCAAAAGACACGTGGCCTTCTGTCAAAGCAAACAAGGTGTGATCTTTGCCGATACCGACATTCACGCCGGGGTGGAATTGGGTGCCACGTTGGCGAACGATGATCGCGCCAGCGCTGATCAGTTGGCCACCGTACATCTTCACACCGAGCATTTTGGGCTTGGAATCGCGCCCATTTCGCGTCGAGCCGCCGCCTTTTTTATGTGCCATGACTCTTGCTCCTTATGCAGTAATCGCGCCAATCAGCAGTTCAGTGAACTGTTGACGATGACCTTGACGTTTCTGATAGTGCTTACGACGGCGCATTTTGAAAATGCTGACCTTGTCGTGTTTGCCATGCGCCACGACCGTGACGCTCACAGATGCACCGGACACCAAGGGTGTGCCAACCTTCAACTCTGCGCCGCTGCCGACTGCAAGAACCTGGTCGATCACAATTTCCTGGCCTACATCCGCAGCAATCTGTTCTACTTTAATTTTTTCGCCAGCAGCAACTCTGTATTGTTTGCCACCAGTTTTTATGACCGCGTACATAATAACCTCTTAAAAATGCTCCGCGAACGAATTTCCGCAGAGCCAAGAATTATCGCACAAGTCCTAGCCATCACCAAATCCCCACAAAACAGCCAAAAAATCATCCCGGAATTCGGATCGTGACTTTCTATAATGCTGAAAATTAATCGAGCTACTGTCTTGGATGCCACTCACACACTAAAACCCAGCCCGTTGGCACTCATCGCACCTGACATGCATGAAGTCGACCAGGTCATCACTCAAAGACTTAACTCCGGCGTACCTTTGGTTGGGCAGGTCTCTCGGTACATCATTTCTGCCGGTGGCAAGCGGTTACGACCAGCCTTGCTTTTGTTTGTTTGCGGCGCTTTGGGCTTTAAGGGCACGCAACGATTCACGCTCGCAGCAGTCGTGGAATTCATCCATACCGCCACCCTGCTGCATGACGACGTGGTAGATGAATCCTCCATGCGGCGCGGCAACGCCACTGCCAATGAAACATTCGGCAACCCGGCCAGCGTTCTGGTGGGTGATTTTTTGTACTCACGCGCCTTCCAGATGATGGTGGATGCCCAGAACATGCGCATCATGGAAATATTGGCTGATGCAACCAACATCATCGCCGAAGGCGAAGTGATGCAACTGATGAACATGCACAACGCCGCATTGGACGAAGCCGGTTACTTGCATGTAATCAGATCAAAAACAGCCAAGTTGTTCGAAGCCAGCGCGCGCGTGGGTGCCATCCTGGCCGGCGCCGACCAACAAACAGAGTCCCTTTGTGCGGACTATGGGCAAGCCCTTGGAACGGCATTTCAGGTGATTGACGATGTGCTGGATTACACCGGTGACGTTGCTGTCATGGGAAAAAATCTGGGCGATGATCTGCGCGAAGGCAAGACCACATTGCCCTTAATTGCCGCCATGCAGCGTGGCACCGATGCCGAGCGCCAACTCATTCAATCCGCCATTGAAACAGGTCGCATTGACTTGATCGACGAAGTTGTCTCCATCGTGAAATCCACCGGTGCACTTGAGGTCGCACGTCAAGCCGCGAGTGATGAGGCGCGTCGCGCCATTGCTGCTGCTCAGCAACTTCCAGACAACGAACACACGCAGTGTTTGATACAATTGGCGGCTCAGCTGCTTGAGCGTCAATCTTGATTCTTGGTCGGTTAAATCAATCGGAATGTAGCGCAGCCTGGTAGCGCACTTCGTTCGGGACGAAGGGGTCGGAGGTTCGAATCCTCTCATTCCGACCAAAAATACTTCTAACTATTAGAATTTGAAAGCCTCAATTTTTGAGGTTTTTTTGTTTGCGAACGAATACTAGGAGTGCAGCCAAATGGCAATTGATCTCCCCAAGAAATCGCGTCAACAGGCCGTTGCATCCATCGAACGCTATTTTTTAGAAACTTCCGGTGAAAAGATAGGCAACATTGCGGCTGCAGGGCTGCTCACTTTCTTCCTTGAGGAGATTGGTCCGGTTGTTTACAACCGCGCGGTCGCTGATGCACAGGAACGAATTCAAGCGCGTGCCTCTGAACTGGACATAGAGGTCCATGAAAATGAATGGCAATACTGGTGCAAGGTCGATGCCAAGAAGGCTCGCAAATAGGCGCGCTTTTATCTCATGATTGGCCAGACCATCGTCCGATGACCGACCTCCACCGCTCGATTTCTACCGCCACACCCGATTTTTGGTGTAACCCGCGACGTACAGCTGCGGCAAATGGCCCTCGACCTGAACAATTTGGTGGCAAACCTATTGGAATATTGGCCATCCATGAGGCAGATGCGCGCTTTCAAAGATTTGCGCCTTTGTTGGCGACATTGTTTCCGGAGCTGGTGCCCTCGAAAGGGCAAATCGAATCCGACTTGCTGCCCATTGCGTCCATGCAGGAGGCCCTTGGACTGCCACTTGAGAAGGGGCGGCTCTGGCTCAAGGCTGACCATGGCCTCCCGGTAGCGGGCTCGATCAAAGCACGAGGCGGCTTTCATGAGGTGTTGGAGGTCGCCGAAAGACTGGCTCTGCAGTACAAGCTCATCGACTCGGATGCAGGCTATCTGGCGTTGAGCCAATCAAAAGCCCGGCAGGTCTTTGCAAAATATCAAATTGCCGTCGGCTCCACTGGCAACCTGGGAATGAGCATCGGCGTGATGGCAGCGGCACTGGGTTTTCGAGCTGTTGTGCACATGTCCCACGAAGCCAAAGATTGGAAAAAAGAGCGTCTGCGCGGCAGGGGGGTTGAAGTTGTCGAGCACCCAGGAGATTATGAGCAAGCTGTCAGCAGAGGGCGTCAACTCGCAAAGGCTGACCCCTTGTGCCATTTTGTCGATGACGAGCGGTCCACCTCGCTTTTTCTAGGCTACAGCGCGTGTGCCTTTCATCTGCAGAGACAGTTGATCGCGCAACAGGTCACCGTCGATGATTTACACCCACTTCTCGTCTATATCCCCTGCGGAGTCGGTGGAGCACCGTCCGGGATCGCGTGGGGGCTGCACCATGTTTTTGGAAACCATGTCCATTGCTACTTTGCAGAGCCGGTCCAGTCACCGTGCTTCCTGATTCAAATGCTGGCGAACGAAGGACAGCACCCATCCGTCTACGACTACGGACTATCCAATCACACCGAAGCTGACGGACTGGCGGTTCCACGTGCTTCATTGCTTGCCGGCGAAACAATGCAATCCATCGTATCTGGCAGCTTTACGGTCGAGGACGCCACATTGTTCAAACATCTGGACATGTTGCGTTCAACCCAGGGGCTGCGTATCGAGCCTTCCGCCGCTGCAGGTTTCAGTGGGCCTCAATGGCTGAAAGATGACGTTCTGGCTTGTACCGGCGCCACCCACCTTGTCTGGACGACAGGTGGCTCACTGGTACCGGATACGGAGTATCGAAAGTTCCTGGACTGGTCACCTTCGGGCTAACAATGCCCAATTCGAATTCTTTTTGTGAACCAGTTTGCATTTTCTGGAGATTGGCGTGGTGGTACAAATCGTACGACTGGAAGCTGACCGGTCTGATGCGAACGTCAGCAGCGTAGCGTCACCCATCATTGTGAAATTTTCGTAACGTTTGCAGACGCACGCCACAACTGTATTCCCATATATCCCCTCCTCTTAAGTATTTATGCCTGATGCCACAATGGGTGCCTGAATCGCAATCCAACCAACGTCCATGAAACATTTGGTGATGATCGGTGCGGGCCATGCCCACATCCACATGCTCTCGACCTTGTCTGACGAGCCGCTTGCGGGGGTACAAATCACGCTGATTGCCCCCTATCCGCGCCCCATACATGCGGGCATGGTGTCCGGGGTGGTGGCCGGGCACTACAGTCTGGACGATTGCGTGATTCCGCTAGAGTCGTTTCTTAAAGGCAGCAGCATCACTTGGCTGCAACGCAACCTCACCAAGCTGGATGCCAACGAAAAAGCAGTCACCCTGGACGACGGCAGCACCTTGCCTTTTGACGTGCTTTCCATCAACTGTGGCGCAGTGCAATGCCGACAACGGCTTGAACAAATGATGCCCGGTGTGCGGGAGCATGCACTGTTTGTGCATCCCCTGGAATCCTTCGTTGCACTGTGGCCCAAGGTAGTGGAACTGACTCTGCAAAAGCCTCTTCGCTTCGCGGTCATCGGCGGAGGTACAGCCGGGTTCGAACTGGCCTGTGCCGTGGCATACAGACTGCCAAACGCCTCTGTGACCCTGCTCAGCGGTGGCTCGCCGGTGGGAGGCAGCTACCCGGCAAAAGCACAGGCCATGATCACGCAGACACTGAGAAATCGCAATATCACGGTGATCCCGGAACACGCTGTCGCCGTGAATGCGGGTGAACTGACGCTGTCTGGGGGC
>CAIOAQ010000063.1 GCA_903856025.1 uncultured beta proteobacterium | reverse complement strand
GCAGCAGTTTGGCGGTCACGCAGCGCATCCAGCTCAGCGATGCTCATGTAGCAGGGGTAGACCTGCCCCGCAGCCACCAGGTCAGCCAGCACGGCCTTGTAGCGGTCCATCCGCTGCATCTGGTAGAACGGGCCTTCATCGTGGTCCAAACCAAGCCATTTCATGCCTTCGATGATCACATCCACAGAAGCCTGAGTGGAGCGCTCGACATCCGTGTCTTCAATGCGCAAGATGAAATCACCACCTGTGGAACGCGCAAACGCCCATGGGTACAGCGCCGAACGGATGTTGCCCAGGTGAATAAAGCCCGTGGGTGACGGGGCGAATCGGGTACGTGTCTTTTGTGTCATAACTCAGCTAATTGTGTTCAGGCCACGCAGCAGGTCGGCCTTGATGTCGTCAAGATGTTCCAGTCCCACGGCCATGCGGATCAGGCTTTGGCCAATGCCGGCGGCTTGGCGTTGTGGTTCAGTCAAGCGTCCGTGTGAAGTCGTGGCTGGGTGTGCGATGGTGGTTTTGGTATCGCCCAAATTGGTGGTCACCGAACAAACCAGTGTGCTATCAATCACATGAAAGGCGTGTTTTCTGCCCTGCTCAGCATCTGCAGCGCGTACGTCAAAGGACACCACCGCCCCACCCAAACCACTTTGCTGGCGCATGGCTAACTCGTGCTGAGGGTGTGATGCCAAGCCGGGGTAATACACGTGAGCCACGTTCGGTTGCGCTTGCAACCAAATGGCCAAAGCCAACGCGTTGTCACACTGCGCGCGCATGCGAATCGCCAGCGTTTCCATGCCTTTGGTGACAACCCACGCATTGAACGGAGAAAGAACCATACCGACAGTGCGATTGATAGGCCAGAACACATCGTTGACATATTTCTGGCTGCAGCAAATCGCACCGGCCATCACACGGCCCTGGCCGTCGAGGTATTTGGTACCTGAGTGGATGATGAAGTCCGCACCAAACTCGGTAGGACGCTGTAATGCTGGTGTGCAAAAGCAGTTGTCTACCGCCAGCAAGGCACCGCCTTCATGTGCCACCTGGGCAAGTGCGGCGATGTCGCAAATGTCAGTCAACGGATTTGTTGGTGTTTCAGCAAACAACAGTTTGGTGTTGGGTTTAAGCGCATCACGCCATTGCGCCACGTCGGTTTGCGAAACGAAGGTGGTCTCCACCCCGAACTTGGCAAATTCGCCTGCGAAAAGTCGCAGGGTTGATCCAAACACCGACTGCGAGCACACCACATGGTCACCCGCACGCAACAGCCCCATACCCAAAAGCAAGATTGCAGACATGCCGCTGGATGTGGCGATGGCAGCCTCTGTGCCTTCCAGTGCAGCCAGGCGCTGTTCCATGCCGCTTACGGTAGGGTTGCCCACGCGCGTGTAGGTGTAGCCTTCTTCCTCGTTGGCAAAGCGTTTGCGCGCGGTCTCGGCATCAGGCTGGATAAAGCTGCTGGTGAGGTACAAGGCCTCGGAGTTTTCGCCGTACTGGCTGCGCTCAATGCCCGCGCGCACCGCCAGGGTGTCACGGTGCAGGTTGTCAGGGAGTTTCTTTTCCGTCATCGTTCAGTCTTCATGGTTGGGCAGGGCCAGGCGCGAATTGTCTTCGGCCGCTTCGTCCACCACCACGCGGCTGGCATTCAGGCGAATGATGTCCTCTAGTGTGATGTCACCCGTGACGTAAATGCCATCAAAACAAGACGCATCAAAGTTCTTGATCGCCGGGTTGAGCGAGCCAATGGCCTTTTTCATGCTGTCAACATCCTGATAAATCAGGGCATCGCAACCAATGAGCTCGCGGATTTGTTCCACCGTGCGGTTGTGCGCCACCAACTCTTGTGGTGTGGGCATGTCAATGCCATACACATTAGGAAAACGCACCGGCGGCGCTGCACTGGCCATGTAGACCTTGCGCGCACCGGCATCACGCGCCATTTGCACAATCTCTTTGGAGGTCGTGCCACGCACAATGGAGTCATCAACCAACAGCACGTTGCGACCCTTGAATTCGCTGGCGATCACGTTGAGTTTTTGGCGCACCGATTTTTTACGCACGGACTGCCCCGGCATGATGAAAGTGCGGCCCACATAGCGATTTTTTACAAACCCTTCGCGGTAAGGCAAACCCAACAGCTGCGCCAGCTGGGCTGCGCTCGGTCGGCTCGACTCTGGAATCGGGATAACCACGTCAATTTCATTGGGGGGTACGGTGGAGATGACACGCTTGGCCAGTGTTTCGCCAAGATTCAGACGCGCTTGGTACACCGAAATGCCGTCCATCACCGAATCAGGTCGCGCCAGATAAATGAATTCGAAAATGCAAGGGTTGTGCACCGGATTCTCCGCGCATTGCTGGCTATGAACGTTGCCCTCCAGGTCGATGAACACCGCCTCACCCGGCTCCACGTTGCGCTCGAACTGGTGCGAAGTGCCTTCAAGCGCTACTGATTCACTGGCGAGAATCCAGGTGCCGTCACCACGCCCCAGACACAGCGGACGAATGCCAAAAGGATCACGGAACGCCAAGATGCCGTGCCCGGCAATCAAGGCAATCACCGCATAGGAGCCCTTGATGCGCTTGTGTACTTTGCGAACCGCATTGAACACGTCGCCCGGGGTCAAGGGCAAACCACGGGTGGTTTCGCCGATTTCATGCGCCAGCACATTGAGCAGCACTTCAGAATCGCTCTCGGTGTTGATGTGGCGATGGTCCGCACTGAACAACTCGCTTTTCAAGGCATGCGCGTTGGTCAAGTTGCCGTTATGCACCAACACAATGCCAAACGGTGCATTGACGTAAAAAGGTTGCGCCTCCTCTTCACTGAAAGCGTTGCCGGCGGTTGGGTAGCGCACCTGACCCAAGCCACAGTTCCCAGGCAAAGACCGCATGTTGCGGGTGCGAAACACGTCACGCACCATGCCCTTGGCTTTGTGCATGAAGAACTTGCGATTGAGCTGCGTCACGATGCCCGCAGCGTCTTGCCCGCGGTGCTGCAACAGCAGAAGCGCGTCGTAAATCAACTGATTGACCGGCGCGTTACTGACAACGCCAACTATTCCACACATTTAGGTATCCAATCTTTTCAACGACTAATTCACACTGGCAAAAACTTTTCCAACTCCGCAGGCAACATCGGCTTGAGTCCCTTGAGCACCTTCACCCCTGTGGCCACCCCTGTCGATTCCTGCCAAACCGAACTGGCTGTCACGGGGGTCATGCTGGCCAACAAGGTAGCTACCAGCAACAGCAACACGCCACGAACCACGCCAAACAGGGCACCCAACGCCCGGTCAAACGGACTCAAACCCACGGCTGACACCAGTTTTTTAACGACCACGGCGACCAGCCCGCCCAACATCAAACATACAACAAACACCAGCACAAAACCGGCCGCAAACCGCATGGTCTCGCTGGAGCCGCTCATGGGCAAATAATGCGCGGCATCCATCGCCAACCAGCGCGCCAGCACGTAGGCGGCGACCCAGCTCAACAGGGACAGCACCTCAAACACCAGCCCCCGCCACGCCCCCAACAGCAGGGACACCAGCAATACACAGACGAATATCCAGTCCAGCGTGGCCATGCGATAACTGTCAGAGCGTCAGCAACGCCGCTGGCAAATTGAGTTTTTTGATTTTTACGGCGATTTTTTCTGCTTCGGCTTTTGCTGCAAAGGGGCCAACCCTGACCCGGATGCGCTTGCCTTCAGGTGTGTCTGCCACATGGGTGTAGGTTTTCAGACCCGCATGCTCCAGCTTCAGTCGCACCTCGTGGGCGCGGGTGGTATCCGCAAACGCGCCTACTTGCAAAATATAGCGCCCTGCTTGAACCGGTGCTGCGTCCGTCGGCTTGACGACCGGCTTGGCATCAGTCACTTTTGCAGGAGCCGCCGCCTTGGCGGTGGCGGGCGGAGTCACCTTGACCGGTGAACTCGCAGCAGCAACAACTTTAGCTGCATTTTTAGTAGCATCTGACGCTTTATTTACGGGGGCTAGAGGTGTTTTTTTATCAACTTCCGCGATCACTTTAGTGGCTGCGCTGGCAGCCTCCGCTGCGGCCTTGGCGGGCACACTGGCCGCTTGTGACGCTTCACGGGCGGGCAAAACGCCCGCCGATGATGAAGCCGATGTGGACGCCGCTGCTGTTTGGGTCAGCCCGGAAACCGGCAAAGACACAATCGCTGAGGGCGTCACAGCGGCAGCGGGCGCAGATGCTGGCGCAGGCAGCACCAGGGGTGGCACCTTGTTGCGGTCCGGAATGTCGATGGGGGTATCCACCGCAATCGGACGCGGTTGCTTGTCAAACAGCAGCGGAAGAACAATGACGCCGATCACCACCAACACCGTCGCACCCACCAGACGGTACTTGGCGCGCTGACGCACCGCCTCAATGCTTTGAGGTGGAGGTGGAGCCTTGGCAGGTTCGTCGGCCGCTTTGCGAAACTTGAAGAAAGCCATGCTGGGTAAGTCGTTGGAAATCAGGAATTGTCAGGAACCGGGCAGATGTTTGGCCTGCAGCCGGGGAACACCGTCTTGGACCACGCCGCCCACGGTATAGAAGGACCCGAAGACGACAATTCTATCAGCGGGGTCCGCACCATCAAGCGCCGCCTGCAAGGCAGATTCGGGGTCAGGATGGGTGCTGCCGACGCAGTCCTTGCGGGTGTTGATGCCTTGCCAGGCCTGTGCCAATTCAGTTGCATCGGCCGCACGCGAGGTAGGCAAATCGGTGAAATACCATTTGTCTATCAACGGGTTCATGCGCCTGATCAGGGCCGTCACATCTTTGTCCGCCATGGCCCCAAACACGCCGTGGGTGGTCGGAAAAAACCCCATGGCATCCAGGTTGACCGCCAACGCCGCCACCGCGTGGGGGTTGTGCGCCACATCCAGCACCAAAGTCGGCTGTCCCGGCACAATTTGAAAACGCCCAGGCAAATCCACAAACACCAAGCCGTTGCGCACCGCCTGCGCAGTCACCGGCAGCCGGTCGCGCAAGGCGGTCAATGCGGCAAGTACGCCACCGGCATTGACCAGTTGATTGGCCCCACGCAGCGCTGGGTAGGCCATGCCGCTGTAACGCCGCCCGCGTCCAGCCCAGCCCCATTGCTGTTTGTCACCGGTGACATTGAAATCAACACCCACGCGCCACAGATCAGCCTCGACTTCCAGCGCCCGATCCAGCACACTTTGCGGCGGCAAGGGATCGCTCACCACCACCGGTTTGCCGGTTCGCATGATGCCGGCCTTTTCATAGCCGATGGCTTCACGAGTTTCGCCCAGCAGCGCCATGTGATCGAGGTCGATGCTGGTGATGATGGCGCAGTCGGGTTCGATGATGTTGACCGCGTCCAGACGACCACCCAATCCCACCTCAAGCACCACCACATCCAGCGCTGCCTTGGCCATCACGTCCAGAATACCCAGCGTGGTGAACT
>CAIOAQ010000062.1 GCA_903856025.1 uncultured beta proteobacterium | reverse complement strand
GGAGAGCTGGCTCGGGTACTTGTGCGCCTGCTCGGGAATGCGCACGCGCGTGAGGTATTTCATCGCGATCGCCTCGGCCTCTTCCTGCTTGAGGCCGCGCGAGTGGATCGGCGCGAGCGTGCAGTTCTGCAGGATGGTCAGGTGCGGAAACAGGTTGAACTGCTGGAACACCATGCCCACGTCCTTGCGCACCGCGTCGATGGCTTTGATGTCGTCACTGAGCTCGGTGCCATCCACAATCAGACGACCTTGCTGGTGTTCTTCGAGCCGGTTGATGCAGCGAATCAAGGTGGATTTACCCGAGCCCGACGGACCGCAAATCACAATGCGTTCGCCTTTTGCGACGGACAGGTCAATGTCGCGTAGCACATGAAAATTGTTGCCGTACCATTTGTTCACCTTGTCAAAGGTGATGATGGGAGTGGGTGTGTTTTCTGCCATGTTTTTATCCTGTGGATTTTTTGGATCAGTTTTTGATAAATTTCGACTGATCCGACAAAGATTTAATGAGTTTGGGATAGCGCAAATTTGCGTTGCAAATGTTGGGCTGTCCCGCAAGTTATCTCAATTTGCTTTTGTTCACCTGCTTCTCAACCCAGTGGCTGTAACGCGACATGGAGAAACAGAATACAAAATAAATCATCGCGATGAAGAGGTAGCCTTCAATGGTGAATGGCCGCCAGTTGGCATCCGAATTCAGCGCCAGACTCATTGCACCTGTCAGTTCGTACAAACTCACAATGGTGACCAGTGAGGTGTCTTTGAAGGTCGAGATGAAGTTGTTCATGATGCCGGGCACCACCATCGCCAGCGCTTGCGGCAGCACGATCTTGCGCTGGGTTTGCCAGTAGCTCAGGCCCAGGGTGGCAGCAGCCTCAACCTGTCCCTTGGGCACGGCTTGCAAGCCACCGCGAATCACCTCAGCCATGTAGGCAGCTGAAAACAGCGTGATGCCCACCAGCACACGCAGCAGCACGTCAATCTTGACACCTGGCGGCATGAACAGCGGGAACATGAAGGAGGCCATGAACAGCACCGAAATCAGCGGCACACCGCGAATCAGCTCCACGTAAATGGTGCAAAAAGTGCGTATTGCCGGCAGTTTGGAGCGCCGACCCAGCGCCACGACCAGTGCGATAGGGAACGACATGACCAACGACAGAGATGCCAGCAAAATCGTCAACGGCAAGCCACCCCAGCGGTCGGTTTCCACCAGGCTTAAGCCGCCCACATTGCCGTACATCAACGCAAAGAACGCCGCCAGCACCACCAACCACAGCAGCGGCAACCAGGCCTTCCAGAAGTAACGGATGCAACTCGCCACCAGCAAGCCGGTCAGCAACAGGGTTGCCACTAGAGGCCGCCAATGCTGCTCAAAGGGGTAGCGACCAAAGATGATGATGCGGTACTTTTCAACGATGACACCCCAGCAGGCCCCAGCACCTTCGACACGACAAGCGTCAAAACTGGGTACCCAGACCGCCCTGAACAGCGCCCAACTCAGGATTTGTGGAATCAGCCATAGCAGCATGGCACCGATGAACAGGGTTGCGATGGATGTTTGCAGGTCGCCAAACAAGTTGGTCCTGATCCAGACGACGGGGCCCTCGGTATTGACCGGTGCCGCACGGGCGGGGATGGGTTTGAATGTGTGTGCAGTCATGGCCGTCACCTCAACGTTCCTGAATAGCCGAACGGCTGTTGTACCAATTCATCAGCAGTGCAGTGCCCAGTGAGGTGGTCAGATAGACCAGCATGACAATGGCAATACATTCGACGGCGCGACCGGTCTGGTTGATGGCCGTGTTGGCAATCGACACCACGTCCGGGTAGCCAATGGCCACCGCCAATGACGAGTTTTTGGTCAGATTCAGGTACTGGTTGGTCAGCGGTGGAATGATCACACGCAGGGCCTGAGGCAGCATCACCAGACGCATTTCATGGGTTTTACTCAAACCAAGCGCGGACGCCGCTTCGCTTTGACCACGTGCCACAGACGAAATGCCGCCGCGCACCACTTCAGCGATGAACGAGGCGGTATAGAGCGTCAGGCCAAGCAGCACTGACATGAATTCAGGTGTGAGTGCACCCCCGTTTTCAATGGCAAATTCGCCTCTGATGGGAAAGTTGAAATCGGTCGGTGCTCCACCGAGTGCCCAGCCGGCCAAACTCGCCAGAACGACGATAACCAAGGGAATGATCACCATGCTGCGGACTTGGCCCGTGGCCTCAAACTGCTTGACGGCCCAGCGCCGGTAAGCCCAACCCGCCAAAAGACCAGGCAGCAACCCGTAGGCCGCCCAGAGTTGCCCGGTTTGCCAGATCGGAATCGGGTAATTGAAACCGCCTTTGCTGAGGAAAAAATGCCCGACTTGCCAGGCATTATTGGTGGCAGGGAGCACTTCGGTCATCACCACGTACCACATCAGCAACTGCAGCAGCACCGGTATGTTGCGGAAAAATTCGACGTAACAAAGGCACAGTCCACGTACCAAGGCGTTGCGTGAAAAACGCCCGACGCCCAGCAAGGTGCCCAGCAACGTGGCCAGAATGATCCCCACCACGGCGACCCGCAGGGTGTTGGTCAGACCCACAAAAAAGGCGCGCCAATACGATTCACCTGAATCGAATGGGAACAGGCTCTCGCCAATGTCAAAGCCAGCGGCCTGAGAAAGAAAATCAAAACCGCTCTGGATGCCCCGCACCTGCATGTTGATGAGCGTGTTATGGGCCAAAAACCAGACCATACCGACGATGGCGGCGATCGCCATCACCTGGTAAATCAGCCCGCGGAAGGCCTGACTGCGCCAGGACCAGTTGTTCTTTTTTGGTGGAGTATTGGGAGTCATTGTGCTTGGGGGCCTTTAAGGGGCGGAAGAAGTCACATCTTGCGCAACGGGCGAAATGTCCGGATAGAAAAACGCCGCATGAACCGCTTTTGGCGATGTCAGGCGGCGCTTGTCGCGCATGAAACGCAGATCAGCGAACTGGATAGGCGTACATCAGGCCGCCCTTGTTCCACTGGTTGTTAAGACCGCGGGGCAGACCCAGCGCTGATTTTGGACCAACATTACGTTCAAAAATTTCGCCGTAATTGCCGGTGGCCTTGATGGCGTTGGCCATCCAGTCCTTGCTCAAACCGAGCAGCTTGCCGCTGTCTTCAGAGGTGCCCAGAATGCGTTGCACCACAGGGTCTTTGCTGCTGGCTTTGAGTGCGTCCACATTTTCCTGGGTGATGCCATATTCTTCTGCTTCCAGCAGGCCGTAAATGGTCCATTTCACAATGGCAAACCATTCGTCATCACCACGGCGAACCATCGGCCCTAGCGGTTCTTTGGAGATCAGCTCAGGCAGGATCATGTGCTCTTTCGGGTCTTTCGCCACCTTGTTACGGGTCGAAGCCAGGCCAGAAGCGTCAGTGGTGTAGGCAATGCAACGGCCAGTGAAGTAAGCGTTTTCTGCCGCTTCAAGCTTTTCAAACACCACGGGTTTGATGTTCAGACCGTTGGCTTTGGAATAGTCGGTGAGGTTCTTTTCAGTGGTGGTGCCTGATTGCACGCATACGGTCTGGCCTTTGAGTTGTTTGGCGCTCTTAATCTTGCTCTTGACGGGCACCATGAAGCCTTGGCCGTCATAGTAGGTCACCATGGTCACGTTCAGACCCAAAGAGGCATCGCGCGTCAGACTGAAGGTGGTGTTGCGTGAGAGCACGTCCACTTCGCCAGACTGCAGCGCGGTAAAACGCTGTTGTGCATTCAGGGGCACGTATTTCACTTTTTCAGCGTCGCCCAGTGTGGCCGCAGCCATGGCACGGCAAATGTCCACATCCAGACCCGTCCATTTGCCGGCGGAATCGGCAGCGCCGAAACCAGCCAAGCCGGTGTTCACACCACACACCACTTGACCGCGAGCCTTGATGCCGTCGAGTGTCTTGCCTGCGTGAGCTGGCACAGCGGCCAAGGTTCCGAGAGCAGCTGCAACGACAGCCAGTGCTTTAACTTTGCTTAAACGCATGGGTTTTGACTCCAGTTGATGAAATTAAAAAAATCGAATGTTGATGACACAAACCGCAAAATCAACAGCCACTGCACTTTAGCAGTGCATGACCGCTGCCAATCTACGGGTTTACGCGTGGACTTTATGCAATTTGTTCATAACCATATTCGAGCCAGTTCGCTTGAGAATGTAAGCAGCAAGCGTGCCACTATTGTGCAACCAGTCACAAATTTCCGTTGCGATGGCTGCAAAAAATGACAGCAAACATCACATGTATCTGTGAACCAGGCTTTATGCGGGCATCAGCTGGTGCTGTGGCGGGGTATGGCTTGCTGCGATACCATTCCTGATCAACGTAGTAAGTGCAGTGGCT
>CAIOAQ010000061.1 GCA_903856025.1 uncultured beta proteobacterium | reverse complement strand
GTTCAGGCTCAACCGGGCAGACTGGTCAAACAGGTTCAGGCTCACCTTCTTCCACCTCAGACGGCAATGCCAACGGCGGAGCAACTGGCACTGGCTCAGTTCCATCCACATCCGATAGCAATGCCAACAGCGGAACAACTGGCTCTGGCTCTGGCTCTGGCTCTGGCTCTGGCTCTGGCTCTGGTTCTGGTTCAGGCTCAACCGGGCAGACCGGTCAAACAGGTTCAGGCTCACCTTCTTCCACCTCAGACGGCAATGCCAATAGCGGAACAACTGGCTCAACAGTGTCAGGCATCTCGGTATCGCTGGTGCGTGAGGCATCGGTTCAGCAATCTGGCGTCATCACAGTCTCGGTGCCCAAAGAGATGGCGACCGCAGGCAGCGGTTTCAGCTTCCCGTTGCCGGCTCAGGTCGGTGAACAGGCAGTTCCCAATGCAACCATACTAGTCGCCACCCAAGCCGGTGCACCATTACCAAGCTGGCTGCGCTTTGACCAAGAAACCAGAACATTTATGGCTTCAGCTGTTCCTGATGGCGCCTTCCCGATTCAGGTGGTCGTTACGATAGGGGGGGTGCGGTCAACCGTGGTTATTTCTTCGCGCAATGAGCCTTGAACCGCACCTGTTGGATGCGGAGATTGAGGCTCTGCCGTTGCACATGGTGCCAACTTCCCAACCACCTCATTCTTTAGCGTTTCAAGGAAATCTGTATGCATCCGAAGTTTGTAGGCGTTGCCGGGCTGCCCCGCTCAGGCTCGACGCTGCTGTGCCAGTTGCTCGCTGAGCATCCCGAGATTCACTGCGAGGGGCACAGCTCACCGCTGTGCAATTCGCTGTTGATGACACGGCGCACCATCAGCGACGACCAGTTCATGCTGTCGCAACTCGATGTGCAGTTTGACACCACCTACGGTCATCTAAAAACCGCCATGCAGGGCTTTCTGCACGGCTGGTACGCCGACTGCGGCAAGCCCATGGTGGCAGACAAGAACCGCGCCTGGCTGCATTGCGTGGAGCTGGTGCTGCAGTTGGACCCGGATGCCAAGTTTCTGGTGTCGATCCGCGAGCTGGGGCAGATTTACGGCTCGATCGAGGCACAACACCAGAAGACCATCCTGCTCGACTTCATCGACCATCTGGCGGACTTTGACCGGCTTGGACGCGCTGACCAGCTTTTTGCCAAAGACAAGGCCATCGGTGCGCCGCTGTCGTCGATCCAGTCGGTGCAAGACTTGCCTCAGGGGGTTAAGGATCGCATCTTTTTCGTGCGTTTTGAGGATCTGATGGCGAAACCGGCCGAGACGATGGCTCGGGTCTACCAATGGCTTGGGGTCACGGCGCACAAGATTGACCCGAAGAAGTTGACGGTGCGACCACACGAGAGCGACAGCCATTTCAGGCACAAGTACCTGCACCGACAACAGACAAGGATCGCAGCGCCCAAGCCGCATGAGATTCCGGCGCGGGTGCAAGATGTGATCAAGAAGGCCTGTGGCTGGTATTACGAATGGTTTTATCCGGCATCCAAAGCCAAGTAAAACTGGCCCTGACGGTGGACGGCGAAGCCCGTGCGGCGAGCTTGCGGCAGACGCCGTGCTGCATCTGGTTTACCGGCCCATCGGGCGCGGGCAAATCCACGATTGCCAATCTTCTGGAAAAACGCTTGCACGCGCAGGGCCGGCATACCTACATTCTGGACGGCGATAACCTGCGCACCGGCTTGTGCCGCGACCTGGGATTCACACCCGCCGACCGGGTGGAGAACATCCGTCGGGTGGCGGAAGTGGCGCGGCTGATGGTGGACGCCGGTCTGCTGGTGCTGGTGTCTCTGATATCGCCGTTCCGGGCCGAGCGTGAACTGGCGCGCAGCCTGTTTGCGCAAGGCGAATTCATCGAGGTGTTTGTCGATGCGTCGCTGGCCGAATGCGAAAGGCGCGATCCCAAGGGTCTGTACGCCAAGGCTCGGCGCGGTGATTTGAAAAACTTCACAGGCATCGACAGCCCGTATGAGCCACCGCTGGAGCCCGATATCCATCTGCGCAGTGCCGGGACTGACGCCGATACACTGGCGGAGCAGGTAGCGAATTGCCTGGTTGAGATGAAGCAACGATTGACGTAGGTGAATGACCGTTTCGCCTGAATCCACTGACCGGTTCGGGCACGAAGCTCGCGCCCGCGACGGGCAACTCCCTGGCAGTTTGACAGGTTGCCACAAAGCAGCCTTTGAGAACTTTCGATTCAGTAACTTTCCCGTGCCATCGATTGGTATGAATCGGATCCTTTTGGTTAGACAGCTAGTGCCCCGATTGATCGCACACAAATGCCAACTCGTTCTTCATTGAATTGGGGCTGTAAGCACCCCGTGATCACAATTTGGTACTTGCCCCAAAAGAGCTAACGACGAACGCTTTTCTGTCGGCCAGCCCCAGTTCCCGTAGCTGGCTTACGATTTGGCCCACTAGCCGGTCCGCTTTGCTCCAACCTTGCCAAAGTCTCCACATAACCCAAGAAACGATTGAGATAGTCCGGCGAAATTTCCCGCATCAGCGCCAGCGAACGCAGCGCCATCACATGCGAGTTCAGTGGCCCGGCGTTCTTGGGTGCATGGGCAAATGCATGGGC
>CAIOAQ010000060.1 GCA_903856025.1 uncultured beta proteobacterium | reverse complement strand
CTACCAACTGAGCTACAGCCACCGTAGCTGTAAATTATAACTTATGCAGCATCATTTGGACGCTGCCACCGCATCAGTTGACGAATGTGTTTTCACCAAAGATGTTAAATTTTTTGCCGGATTTGCAACAAGAATTTCTGCTTTCAAACGCTCCTTCAGCACTGCGAAATAAGCCTGCGCTTCTGCAGAAGTCCACCATTGTGAATATTGGTTTCTATCCTGTGGCGCTGAAGACTGGGCAGCCTCATTGCGTGGCACAATTTTATTCACGCGAGCCACAGCGTATCCTCGAGTGCCCAAATCAACACCTATCCAAGCTGGCAAGACAGTGGCATCTGCACGAAGCACTGCAACGACCAGTGGCATAGGTATATTTTGTGCTTGGTCACGGGACACCACAACCGCAGCGGGCAAGTGGGCTAAAGCAGCATCCTTTTTCCAGAGTGTTAACTTATCTAGCCCCTCTTTTTTTGCCAATTCAACCGCTTTGGACGCAATTACACGGTCGCGCACTTGTGCATGTACTTCCGTCAACGGCAACACCTGAGTGGGTTGATAGCCAATTACGCGCCCAGCTGCCAGTTGATTGACCGCAGTTTCAACGGCCTCGGTATTACGCTTTTTTTCAATGCTGTCTGAAGCGAACAGTGCAGACAAAAACTTCTCACTGCCCAAAACACCGCTTGACCCAGGTTGTACGTGACGTGTCACCTTATCCGCTGTCTTGACTTCAAGCTTGAGCTTGTCGGCCACGGGCTTAAGACTGTCAGTTTGCTCGTACACCATGTTGGTGAATATTTCAGCAAACTCGGCATACTTACGTTGCGCCTGCTGGGTTTTTAAGTCTGATTCAATGCTTTGACGAAGCTCTTCGAAACTGCGTTGTTTGGGCGATTTAATGTCGGTGAGCTGAATCACGTGATAGCCAAAATCAGACACCACCACATCGCTAATGTCACCTTTTTTCATGCCAAACACTGCTTCTTCAAAAGGCTTGACCATTGCGCCACGTGCGAAATAGTCAAGGTCACCCCCCTTAGCAGCAGAGCCGGTATCCTGCGAATTCTTTTTAGCGACATCTGAAAAACTTGATGGTGTCGCACGCACTAACTTCAAAAGTTCTTCAGCTTTCGCCTTTGCTTTTTGGCGTTCAGCAGCAACCATATCCTTCGGAGCATTGATCAAAATATGGCTGGCTCGTCGCTCCTCTGCACCACTTAAACGCGCCACATTCTGGTCGTAATAGGCCTTTAAATCTGCCTCTGTAATCTGGATGCTCTTTTTGATCGCATCCAGATCCAGCACAACATATTCAATTTTGGCTTGCTCGGTGGCCTGAAACAGGGCCGAGTTGCTTTGATAGAACGCATTAATATCTGCATCAGAAGGATTTACTTTTGATGAAAAATCCGAACTCAGAAAATTCACGACCTGAACTTCCCGTTTTTCAAAAAAAGCATTCAGAGCGATATCTGCAACTGCGGGTGTGGAAAAACCAGAAACCCGCACACCGGCCTCAACTTGCTGATTAGAGAGATCGCGCCGGACACTGTTTTCGAATCCCTCAGGCGTCAGACCCTGACCGGCAGCCAGTTGTCGGTAACGATCCATGTCCAATTTACCGTCCGGCTTGCGCAGGGATGCAATGGTTGGGTCGTCCTGCAAATACCTCGCTAGACGAGAATCACTGGTCGACAGCCTGGCCTTTTCGGCTGCCAAGCCGACCACACGCTCCCGCACTAACCGTTCTAACGTTGCGTAGCGAGCTTCGGGTGAATCGAGCAGTTTTGCATCGAGATTCGGTCTGGCAGCACGCAAACGGTCCGCTTCGATCTTATGCGCTTGATCCCACTGAGACTGTGTGATGTCGTGTCCGCCAACCCTGGCAACAACACCCTCAGAGTTCTTCATGCGGTTGTAACCGTCAATTCCAAACAAAACAAATGACGGAATGATCAACAAAAACATCACCACCATCATGATCTTGGTGTGTTTTCGAAAAATATCAAACATGAAAAACTCTCCTACGTGGCAACAAAAAAGGCGAACCTGGTGTTCGCCTTTTATCATTAGTGGTGGGTGATGACGGGCTCGAACCGCCGACCTACGCCTTGTAAGGGCGCCGCTCTACCAACTGAGCTAATCACCCAACCGAAACCGATTCAATTCAAAGCATCTTTCAAAGCCTTGCCTGGACGGAACTTAGGTACTTTGGCAGCTTTGATTTTAATCGATGCGCCAGTGCGCGGATTACGCCCCACACGCGCAGCGCGCTTGGTTGCTGCAAAAGTTCCAAAACCCACCAAAGAAACCGAATCACCCTTTTTGAGAGTGATTTTGACGGCATCAATGGTCGCCTCCAATGCACGGGCTGCTGACGCTTTAGACATGTCAGCACTGCCAGCAATATAGTCAATCAACTCACTTTTATTCACAACAAACCTCTCTTGGAATGTAACAAAATCAATCAGATGTATTTTTTTTGAACTTTCATCATGAATGACGACTGTTCGGGATGTTAACTGCACGCGACCCAACAGGCATTCAAAGACGCGACCCAAATTTTAAGCCAGCGGCAATTCTAGACCGGATTGCTAAAGCGGCTTCAACAAGGATCAAATTTTTAAACAGTATTTGTATAAATAAAAATCGACGTGGCTCAATATTTACTGACTTCCAGAGCGATTGCATGCCCAAGGTCCTGCGTCGACGCCGTACCACCCAGATCAGGCGTCCGAGGTGCCCCACTATGGGGCACCAACGCCCTTTCCAGCGCCCCCAAAACCGCATCATGAGCTACCTTGTAACCCAAAAAATCGAGCATCATGGCTCCACTCCAAATTTGGCCAATCGGGTTGGCCACACCTTTGCCTGCAATGTCCGGTGCCGAGCCATGCACGGGTTCAAACAGTGACGGAAATTTGCGCTCAGGGTTTAAATTGGCACTGGGTGCTCGCGGATTTTCGGGTTTTTCTGGCTGCTGACCGGAGAGAGCTCGCGCCTGACCTAAGTCGTGTTTCGGAGAGCCAGACGGGTAGTCCGCCCGATCAGGTTGAGTTTGAGGGAAGGCGGTTCAGCCGTTCATTTTTGAATTAT
>CAIOAQ010000059.1 GCA_903856025.1 uncultured beta proteobacterium | reverse complement strand
CCAGCTCACCTGCAGGTGGTAGGTCACCAGCACCGTGAAGGCGAACTTGAAGAGGTTGTCGTTGGCCGCGCCCAGGAACTGCGTCAGGAAGAAGGGGCCGAAGCGGCGCTGGCGCAGCAGGCCGAACTGACCGCTGTGCTGGCCGCTGTGTTGGCCGTATTGGGTTATTCGGTCAATGAGTCGGTGGTTATTTTTGACCGAATCCGCGAAAACTTTCGCCGTTATCGCAAGATGTCCACGGTGGAAATCATCAACAACGCCATCACCTCGACCATCAGCCGTACCATCATCACCCACGGTTGTACGCAGATGATGGTTTTGTCGATGTTGCTGTTTGGTGGTGCCACGCTGCACTACTTTGCACTGGCGCTGACCATCGGCATTTTGTTTGGCATTTACTCCTCCGTGTTCGTCGCGGCGGCGATTGCCATGTGGCTGGGCATCAAGCGTGAGGATCTGGTCAAAGGCGGTGTGGCCAAAGTAGAAATTGACCCCAATGATCCGAATGCAGGAGCAACGGTCTAGAATTTCCGGTCATGTATGCCTCCAACTCCCCGCGTGACGCGTCTGCACTTGCCCTGAGGGTACGCAGGCAATTGGTCGCGCAGGCATCCGAGGCGCTGCACGTTCTGCTCGATGTGGTGCAGGAACGCCTGTTTGCCGCGATGGACGAGGCCGCGCCCTCGCGCGAAAAGCAGCTTCGACGTGACACCTGGATGGTTTACCAGAAAAGCAAGAACGTCTGGCAAGATGGCGTTCTGCAAGCATGGGATCGTTTGCTGACCGCACCACCAGCCGCCAAGAAGACGGCCTTGTCCCTTGACGGTTCGTTTGAATTGGTCGGTATGGAAGTGGTCGAGAACAAGATCGTTGCTTCTCGCCTGGCTCTGGGGCTGATGGAGACAGCGGCCACCGAGGTCAATGACCTGCGTACCCGGCTCAAAGCCGCTGCAGGTGGCCGTGATCTGAGTCCGAATGACATTGTTCATCCGGAAACCCTGTTTTTGTCGCTGATCGAACAATGGTCCGAATGTGGACTGTCACCAGAAGCCTGGCCGTTGATCAATGAAGTGGTGCGCGCGCAATTGTTTGCCCCTTTGAAGGCTGCCTACGCTGTTTGCAATGCCATGCTGGTCGAGCAAGGTGTGATGCCTGTGATTGAGTTTGGTGCAAATTCCGGGCATTCGGGGTTCATTCCTCCGGCCTATGCTGATGAAAACCCAGATATGCCGCTAGGTGATACGGGTCAACAGAGGTACGGTGGGCGGATGGGTTCGCCGGGGCAACCGGGGCAGGCTTTTGGGCGAGCAAGCGGGTTTATGCCCGTTGGGGGCGGTTCGATGCCCGGCATGCAAGGGAGTCCGGGACAAACGGCGGGTGGGTATCCGGGCGGAGCGGCGGGCGGTGGGGTCCCAACGGGCGGTTATGGCGGTGCGCCAGTCGCGTATTGGCAGGGGCCGCGCGCTCAGGGCTTGATTGATCAAATCAGCCGCTTGTTGGTCGGCGCCGTGCACGGTGGACCAGGCGCTGCGGGCGGGCAACCCGGCATGGGTGCAATGGGTTATTCGGGGGGGGCTGGCGGCGGTGCGGGTGGTGTCCCCTCCGGAAGTGGTTTTTATGGTG
>CAIOAQ010000058.1 GCA_903856025.1 uncultured beta proteobacterium | reverse complement strand
TACCACATTCCCTATAACGAGCTTGAAGACCATATGGATGCGCTGGGCTGTCGCCAGTTACCCACCAAGCAATGGAACTGCGCAAAGGCAGCCAATATTATTGGATTTTGTTACGGTCCCATGTGTGTTCAAAGTCCAACCGGCATCGCTAATATTGTGCGTCTGGGTTACCCGGTTTCAAAGATATCTTATTACCGTGGCGGCATGCTGGACTGGGAGGGGATTGGTCTGACCACAACCACCAGGAACCGTCTCCTTCCCTCTGCACGTTGAGGGAGCGATCAGTGTAGCTTGGACGCGGAAATTTTCTTGTAGTGGGAAGACAGTTCGACTCAGCTCCCACAATGAAAACGGAACAAATGAACTAAAGACGTATATCAAACAGCTTTGAAATTGCCTTCGGCTTCAATTTTTGTACACACAGCACCGCAAATGGTGGGTATGCGTTGGTCAATTATCCGGTAGTAAATTTGGACACCATCGCGGCGCCTACCAAGAATACCGGCCTGGTACAGCGTGTTGAGGTGTTGTGACATGTTGGGCTGGGTCGTGTCAATTTTACTGAGCAAGTCACTTACATTTTTTTCGCCAGAGCACAAACAACTGATAATTTTTAATCGCATTGGTGCCGCCAGCACCCGGAACAATTCTGCTGCTAACTCAAACACCGCATCCGGTTTGTCCAACTTGAAATTCATCTCTGAGGTGTGAAGGTTCGTCATACATTAAGGGTGAGGGACAATCAAATTGATTGATAAATTTTTAGAGCGTTAGCAGATTAGTTATCAACATTAAATCAAGTGGCAATGCCATGCATGCTTCGAATTTTCAATAACATCGTAGCGTAGTTTCTCCATGCATTGACAATGCTCAAACGCGGGTAGGCTGCATGATGTTACCGCAGTGTTCCTGTTTGATGCGGACTTGAAGCTGCACATCAATGCGTATCCTATACAGGTGACGACAAAGTTGGCATTCCGTCCATGCCCCACATGACGGTTCCGTACAAAAATCGCATTGAAGCAATTAAGGCAACTTGTGTCACTGAGTCAGTCCCCGGGATTGGAATTTCTGCTGGCGGAAGAAAACTTTTCGGACATCCAACAATGTGGAATCGATAACTGACACGTTCTTTGAGCGACTTCAACGCTTCAATGACATATTTTGCTTGAGTCATGATAAACTTCAAATATCCGTTTATACGGATGAATTAATTAACAATGCAGCAAATACCCTCGCTACCATTTTTAAAGAGGACTTTTTATGAGTGCGTTTGATTCCATTGGGTTGATGAAAAGCATCAACGACAACCTTGGCCCATTTCGCAAGTCACAAAGCGAGACCATGGGTGGGTTTAGTCAAATGGCCAAAGCGGCTATGACGGAAGGCCTGGTAAGTGCTAAACACAAAGAAATGATTGCACTGTCGATTGGAATCACTCAGCATTGTGCTGGTTGCATTGCTTTCCATGTCAAGGCCCTACACCGTTTGGGATGCACTCGCTCCGAGTTAGAGGAAGCACTGGGAGTGTGCGTCTACATGGGCGGGGGCCCGGCTTTGATGTTGGTAGCTGAGGCGTTAGCTGCCTGGGATGCGATGACGCCAGTTTGAAACTTACTAACCCGTCAGATGCCTAATGCAATTTCAATTTGCGCGCGGTTGATTGATACCTAATTCCGGAACAACGAAACCATAGCCAGGTGCGAAAAGCATGATCCCAACTTAGTTTAATTGAGAGACCAACATGAAAGCATTTCAAGACTATTACCCTGAAACCCTGGCGCATTGTTATGGCTGCGGCTCCAAAAACGACCATGGTCACCGCATCAAGACCTTTTGGGAAGGTGATGAGACAGTGACACATTTCACGCCAGAGCCTTATCACACCGCTATACCAGGCTTTACTTACGGTGGTTTGCTGGCATCGTTGATCGACTGTCACAGCACGGGTACCGCTGCCGCAGCCATGTACAAACAGGAAGGGCGCGCCATGGACAGCGTGCCCGCATTCCGCTTTGTCACAGGTTCACTGCATGTGGATTATTTAAAACCCACACCGATCACTGAGACGCTGGAAATTCGTGGCCGGGTGAAGGAAATCAAGGGGCGCAAGGTCGTGATCGAATCCGTAGTCTACGCTGGCGGTGTTGCCACTGCCCGCGGCGAGGTGGTGGCAATCCAGATGCCGGAGAACTTTGGCTCTAATTGAGCACGATAGATTGCGAAGGGACAGCCGCATAGAAGTTTCATGAGGTTGCGGAAGTGGTTGAAACGCAGGAACAAGCCATCGCCGCGCGTGAAGCTGGATGTGGCAAACTGCAAGGCATCTTGTATCCAAGACCACTTATCGCAAATGACGCGGATGCGTGGCTCGATACTTAAGCGTGAAATCGGAATCAATCTAAGCACTGGATTGTGTTGCGATATGCATGCCATCTAGCTTAGATTCCAGTCAGCTGCGAAACTTTTCATTCGCGAAGATAAATTCAAAATGCGGCTGTCCTCAATTCACGCGGCAACTACAAATTTTTGGCGAACGCGACGGTCGTCACCGAATCAACGGACGACGTGTAATTGGGGAAAGCAGGCTAGCTAAATACTGGTTGGGGTGAAAAAATTGAGGGAGTGCCCAATTTTTCATTCAAGATCCGTCCCGGATCACTCGGCAGGAGTCAATATCAAATGTCGCAACACCAATACTTAATGAAGTTTGATCTCGCAGATTCCCTGCAAACTCCAGAAATCTAACCACATCAGAATAATTGCTGGCTACTCCTAGAGATACCCTGATGGCCCCAGCGCTCTTTTCTCCACGAGTCTCCATTAACTTCATGAAAGATGACAAACTAGCGCTTGATCCGAGAGCCGCTGCTGCCCGCATATCCTCCAGTGTTAACCCTTCAGCCAGTTCTCCAGCGCCTGGGTTACAGAAACAGCCCGTTCGCAAAGAAATTCCTTCTGCACCAGCAAGTTCCTCAAGGCGCCGATAGTCCAGAAGGTGCCCAGCCATATCATAGAAATTCATGGTCACTGTCCCACCGCGCTGCGCGGTAGATGTTGGGCCGTAAATGCGCACCAATGCGCGTCCATTGCTGTGACGCATCTCAAGCAACTCATGCAGCAACCAATTTGTGAGGCATTGAACTCGAGTTTGAATAACTTCAATACCAATGCGTTCAATATATGCCAGTCCCATACCAACCGCTGGAATACTGTGGAAATTCAATGTTCCATCTTCAAATCCAGCCTCTCCAGGCGACATCACATGCATTTGACCTTGCACCGTTGCAAAATTCACTGTGCCTCCGGAAAACCACGGACGTTTAAGCATACCTAATGAACTATTTCGCACCAACAAACAACCAACCCCAGTGGGATACCCAAACATCTTGTAAAAAGACAAGGCAACAAAATCTGGGCTAACAGTTTGAAGATCCAATCGATTGGTTGGAACAAAAGCAGCCGCATCCAATAACACTGACCAGCCCTTGTCTTGAGCAGCTTGTACCAAGTCCAGAGGATGCTTAACGCCTGAGAAGTTGGATTGCGCCGGAAACGCTAGTAAATTTGGAACTGTTTCATTTCTTAAATTCAAATTCGAATCCATCGAATCATGATCAAGTCGTAAGCTTGGAATATTGATTGGCGAGTACTTGATATCGGCACCCTTAGCCCTAGCAAACTCGCGAATGCCGTTAATGGAGTTGTGGTTGTCTGCGGTCAACAAAAGCTGGCTACCGTCTTCAAATGGAAAGGACTCTGCAACTAACTTTATTGCTGCTGATGCATTCAACGTAAAGATTGCTGTGTACGTATTTGTACCATTGAAATACTTGAGAACCGCATTCCGGGTACGTTCGACCCGACTTGTTGCAGACATCGAACTGGGACTGGCCGAGTGAGGATTGCCGGCAACATCGGAATTTAGATATTCCGTGTGTTCACGAACTTGGGGTGCAGCATGAAGTCCTGCACCGGTGTAGTCAAGATAAACATGTTTTTTTTCATCCAATCGCGCGAAATCAGTAGCTCGAAGATCATCCAATAGTAAAGTTTTTAGATAGTCTGGGTTCAATTGAACGAATTCAGAAAATGTTTTCATATTGAAACGCTAGTACGCTTTTTTGGTTAAATACCTAAATAGATCGGTTTTGGATTGAGTTCAAACGCGATGAGACAGCATCAAAGTCTCTAACTTGCTGAGTGTTTCTGTTAAACCTGCGTCACCAGATACATCACAGGGAGAGTAATCGGATTTCATTAGCTATCAAATAAATTGCTAACGCCGGAATGGCTGTTCCCTTCAACAATTTTTGTGCAGCAGAAAAACACTGCATTACTTTCTCACAATCTGGGGCTGGAGAAATAGTTGTTCTACCACCTTAAGTGGGGCTCTCTTTATGCTCTATGCGATCTGGTTTTGCGGCAACATTTCTCGACAAATGGAGCGATCAACAAAGAAACGACAGGCCTTTATGTCGGTCGTTTAAGTAAAATTATCGGCAGGCAGCATTTATTCAAGATGTTTTACCAGACCGGCGTTGTTGTGGAATCATGGGCAAAGATTGCTCATGACTGGTGTATGAATCCACTTGGAGCAATCGAAGCTCAAAGTGACCAAAAGCCAGTAGTGGAACTCGTGGCCT
>CAIOAQ010000057.1 GCA_903856025.1 uncultured beta proteobacterium | reverse complement strand
CTCCCCATTGAAGGCGGGTGAAAAACTGCAATGCCGTGTTGATGCACAACTGGAAAATATCGCTAACGACAGTGCGTTGGTGAAGTCATTCTTTCGCCATCCTTCTGTCTCTTATATTACTGACTTATGAGTAAGTGCACTTCAGGCTTACGCCAACGTCTGATCAACCCTTTTCCGTCTGTGCGTGTTAAGCCATGCCATGGAGCGAACTTAAGAGGCGGCATCAAACAACCACGCACTATCTGGTTTCTATGGTCATCGACGATGAGGGATCAAGAGAAACCATGACCAGCTTTCTGCAACCGGTTATGAATTTTTCATGAATTTTTCGAACTCACCCAGCGGGAGCGGTTTGCTGAAGAGGTATCCCTGATAGGCATGGCAGCCCTGAAGGGCGAGGAACGCACTTTGTTCCTTCATCTCTACCCCCTCTGCGATGACATTGAGCCCCATGCTTTCAGCCAAGGCTACAACCATTTTTGAAATGGCGGCATCGTTCGGATCGACAAGAATGTTTCTCACAAAGCTTTGATCAATCTTCAGCTGATCCAGTGGGAGTCGCTTTAAATATCCAAGCGAGGAGTACCCTGTTCCAAAGTCATCCAATGAAAAGCCGACACCCTGTGATTTAAGTATCACCATTTTGGCAATCACACCCTCTATATCGGTGACCAGCAGACTTTCGGTCAACTCAAGCTTGAGCAACTTGGGGTTTGCGCCAGATTGTTCAAGCGCTGCGAGCACCTGGTCTACAAATTGAGGATGATGCAACTGGCGGGCACTGACGTTGACCGCAATTGTCAAATGACACGTTTCCGCACGTTTGGACCAAGCCGCCAATTGAGCGCATGCGGTTTCTAAAACCCATTGACCCAACGGAAGAATCGCCCCGGTATCTTCGGCCAAAGGGATGAATTCCAAAGGCGACACCAAGCCGCGTCTTGGATGCTGCCATCGAACCAAGGCCTCGACACCAGTGAGGCGACTCTCACCATCTACCTGCGCTTGATAGTAAAGAACAAATTGATGGTTGAGTAAGGCCTCCCTCAAGTCTGCTTCCATCGCCGCACGTGTTGCGACGACGGCCTGCATTTCCGGATCGAAGAACCGTAAGGTGTTGCGTCCGGCGGCCTTGGCCTGGTACATCGCCAAGTCTGCTCGTTTCATCAGTTCATCAATGGACACGTGATGGTCAACAAACAGGGTGACGCCAATACTGGGTGTGCTGACGTGCTGATAGTCGCCCAGACTGTAGGTTTGATTCAGCGTGGCCAGAATTTTGGCGCCGACCAGTTCCGTCTGGGTGGCAGCTTCCTCCAGGTCCTCGCTGAGCTGTTCCAGCATCACCACGAATTCGTCGCCGCCAAAGCGAGCCACGGTATCGCCCTCGCGGATGCAGGTACGCAGCCGCTGAGCGACCTGCTGTAACAACAAGTCACCAATATCGTGGCCAAGCGTGTCGTTCAAAGTCTTGAAGTTATCCAGATCAATGAACAACAACGCGCCATGATGTTCGCTGCGCGTACTTGTCGCCAACGCATGCTTGAGTCGATCCAGCAGCAGTCTTCGATTGGGTAAGCCCGTCAAGGTGTCATAAAAGGCGAGGTTATTGATCTCGATCTCGGCGGCCTTGCGTGAGGTGATGTCAATCAATGTGGCAACGTAGTTTGTCACTTCATTGTGTTCATTCTTTACGGCCGTGATCGTGAGCCACTCCGGGTACAGAGCACCGTTCTTGCGCCTATTGGTGACTTCGCCTTGCCAAGTGCCATCGCGCTGGAGACTCAAGTTCATCGCCTGATAAAAGGATGCATCGTGACGATCAGACTTAAGAATACCGGGCGTTTTGCCCAGGATCTCTTGCGCCTCATAGCCGGTAATCTCACTGAATGCATGGTTGACGCGCAATATTTTCCTGGCAGCATCGGTGACGATCATGCCTTCCTGCGATTCAAATGCAATGGCGGCGATTCGCAGATCAGACTCGGTGCACTTTCGCACGGTGATGTTTTGCGCAATGCCAAGGTAGCCAAGCACTTGGCCCTTGTGGTCGGTACGTGCAGTGACCGAAAGCCATACGGGCACGTGTCCACCATCCTTGCGTACATAGGTGTACTCGTGCTCGTCAGGTAGTTCCAATATTCGGGTTTTGATGGTGAATACTTCAAATCCGGGTTGAACTTCACAACCCAATTCGGAGGACAGGCAGTTAGCCCGATCGGCGATTTCAGCAGGCAAGTGAAATATCGCCGGGGTTTGGCGTCCAATGACTTCATCAGCTTGGTAACCCAGCAAGGACTCGGCCTCTGGATTGAAGACTGTGATGATTCCGTTTTCGTCCGTCGCAATGATGGCATACGCGGCGTGGGTGAGCACGGAGCGATTGAGTTCCTCACTTTCGATCAGCGCTTTCTCTGCAAGTTTGCGAGCAGAAATATCTGCTGCATAAACCGTTACTGCAATCACTTTTCCAAATTTATCTTTGACTGGGTAATAGGTCAATGAGAAATGGCGATCGCCTCTGGTGTCTTCTGTATGTTTTGTGATCCCGCTTTGAATGGCTTCTGTCAGATGTTGTTGTCGAACTGCTGCTGCGTCCGGCGGAAAAAAATCAAATGCATACTTCCCAACCATTTCCCCGCTCGTCTGATTCAGGCGTTGTGCCGCAGTGTCATTGACGGCCAGGATAATGCCTTGGACATCGACCAAAAAGACACTCTCGGTCGTCGCATTCAAGATCGCTTCGAAATAGTCTTGTGCCAGTTTCATGGGGAAAATGCGGACATCCGCGATGGATCCAAGTTTGAATCCATGCGCTTGGCCTGTTACAGATCAGTTGGGGACATGATCTGATTTTGGCGGTTTTTCGCAGCTGGTCTCGTGTTTTGCGTCAAGAGGGTGCAAATTAGTGACATTTTTCGTTCGCACCGTTCAAAACGCACCCAGCAAGCACCGATCAGTTTGGCTTCAATGCTGTGTGACCAAGCCCGTCCGGGTGCGATTTTTGCGTTGCTCGTAGAAATAGGCGACTGAAAGCCACACCGTTGGCGCTAAGACCAACATCAGTGAAGCGACTTGTGCGCCATTACCTTCAACAAGCGTCTCCGTCGCGTCGTGCCAGTATGCGTTGTCAATTCCGGGAATCAGGTTGACTTCCGTGAATTCAAAAAATGCCTTCAACAACAGCATGGCTGAAAAGACCAGCATGAACACCGAAGTGACGTTGAAGAAGCGCGAAAGATTGATTTCGCGGCCAAACCGATTCCAGAGCAGTGCAATGGTTGCCGCCGCCGCCGTACCCAGCAACCCGCCCACAAAGAGTTGATTTGCGCCAGAGTCCGCGGCTATGGATGAAAGCATGGCTGCAGTTTCCACGCCTTCGCGACCGACCATAAACAGTGTGAAAACAAATACCGACCACCAGGCGTTGGCTCCGTCCAGCAGCGTGGCGCGGCCAAGTCCTGCTGAAATTTCATTGCCCATTTGCTTGCCCATCTTCAGCATATGTGAGACGCACCAAAACACGGCTGCAGCGGCAAGCAGGGCCAAAGTGCCTTCCCATGCCGGGGAGGAGGCACCTACTTTGGCCATGATCACCCCCAGGACGACAGATCCCGATACAGAGACAACCAGCCCAGTCCGGACGGCATTGAGCAACGCGTGATGGCCTGTTCTGCGCAGGTACAACGTGGCGACCGCCACCATCAAAAAGGCTTCAAGTCCTTCGCGAAACGTGATGAGAAGAGTTTGGAACATGGTGTAAATTGAATGAGTTGTAAATGGGAATAATTCTCATTCATATTTTAGTGGTTGTCAACTTCTTATCGAATTTTCACCAAGTACCTACCAGGTCATCCCCGGTTGAGAAAAGTGAGTGGTCAGAAAGTCGATCAAGGCGCGAACCTTTTGCGACACATGTTTTCTGGTGGGATACACAGCGTAAATGCCCATCTCAAGCGACCTGAATTCGGGCATCAGTTCAACCAGTGTTCCCGCAGCCAGGTCGTCGCCCACCAAAAAACTGGGCTGCAAGATGATGCCCTGGTTGGCCAACGCTGCGGCTCGGCAGGTGTCCCCGTTGTTGGTATGGATGCATGGGTTGGTCTTGACGCGCACTGGCCCCTGTGGGCCGGTAAAGTGCCATTCGTCTTTGGTGGACCAGTAACTGTAGGAAATCACGGCATGACCTGCCAGTTCGCTGGGATGCTTGGGCGCGCCATTCAGCTTCAGGTACTGTGGCGAGGCGCACAGCACCATGCGCGTGGTCGCCAGACGCTTGCTCACCAGCGTAGAGTTTTCTAGACGGGAGATGCGGATGGCGACGTCATAGCCTTCTTCCACCAAATCAACCAGACGATCGGCCAGCGACACGTCCAGTTGGACCTTTGGATGCTGCGCCCTGAAGGTGCCCCACAGCGGGGCCAGGTGAAGGACCCCGAAGGTGAAAGGTGCATTGATTCGCAGCAGTCCACTGGCTGCATCACTGCGGGACGTGATTTCATCCTCTGCCTCGGTCAGCTCTGACAGCAACTCCTTGCTGCGTGCATAAAAAATGTGACCTTCATCCGTCAGGGAGAGCCGTCGTGTGGTGCGGTGCAGCAGACGCACCCCCAGCCTGGCTTCCAAGTCAACAACATAACGCGAGACCGCTGCCTTGGACATCGACAGTGCATCGGCTGCGTTCACAAAGCTCCCAGCGTCAACCACAGCATTAAAAGTCTGCATTTCAAGAAACCGGTCCATTATTCCTCCTGGTGAAACAATTAATCACATTTTTGCATATTTATCTTTTAAATCAATCCTAATAAAGTTCACCCCATGCAATGCAAGACACACAGTTCAACCAATGCATGGTCTGCAACAGAACCAATCAACCTCAAGGAATCATCATGAAAGTTACAGTTATCGGCACCGGCAACATGGGCGCTGCCTTCGTCAAACAGCTCACCCGGGCGGGTCACCAGGTCACGGTCAGTGGCCGTGAGTTGGCGAAGGCGCAAGCACTGGCCGCCGCCCACACAGGCGCGGTGGCGGTGGCCATAGCCAACGCTGGCGCCCACGCCGATGTGATCGTTCTGGCGACCGGCTATGCCGAGGCCATCCATGCGCTGAAAAGTGTCCAAGCGACAGATGGCAAAGTTGTCATCGACATCACGAACCCACTGACTGCCGATTACATGGGCTTAACCCTTGGTCACAGCACCTCCGCTGCGGAGGAAATTGCCAAAGCCATGCCTGGAGCAGAAGTGGTCAAGGCGTTCAATACGGTATTCGCACAAGTGCTTGCCGAAGGCGCTGATTTTGGCAACGGTCAGACCGTTCCGGTGTTCGTTGCCAGTGACAGCGAGCGCGCCAAACAGACCGCCAAGTCGCTGGCAGAAAGCATGGGATTTGGCACCGTCGATGCCGGTGGACTGAAGAATGCGCGCTATCTGGAGCCGCTGGCGGGTCTCAACATTTACCTGGGCTACGGCGCAGGTCTGGGCACCTCGATTGCGCCGACCTGGATCAAACGCGCGTAATCAAAACGCGTCATTTGCAACTGCCCAACACGAGCATTTCAACTTAACCCGATTCATTACACATTTCACTTTTAGGAAATCATCATGTCCACCACCTATAAAAACAGCCTCACCCTCGCGTCTCGCCTGTTGTTCGTCGCGCTTTTTCTTCCTGCAGGCATTGGCAAACTCACAGGTTTTGCGGGTACCGTGGGATACATCTCTTCCGTTGGTTTGCCGTTTGCCACCCTGGGTGCCGTTCTGGCGCTGGCGGTTGAAATCCTGGGAAGCTTGGCGCTGTTGACGGGATTCGGAACCCGGCTTGCCGCCTTGACTCTGGCAGCGTTCACGCTGGTGGCCAGCTTTTTCTTCCACGCCTATTGGGCCGTTCCTGCTGACCAGGCTTTTGTGACCCAACTGCTGTTTTTCAAGAACATCGCGGTGGCCGGTGGTTTGCTGGCATTGGCTTCCAACGGCGCCGGAGCCTGGAGCCTGGACGCACGCAATGAACGTTGATTCAAACGACATCAAACCATCATGACATCACTGACCAAAACCCCCGTTCTTTTCGTCTCGCACGGCGCACCGACCTTTGCCACAGAGCCTGGACTTCTAGGTCCTATGTTGCGAGCGGTGGGTTCACAACTGACGGCGCTCAAAGCGGTGCTGGTTGTGTCACCCCATTGGCAGACACAGGGTATCAAGGTCCAGACCACCGCTCTGCCAGAAACTGTGCATGATTTTGGCGGTTTTCCGTCCAGCCTGTATGCCTTGCAATACCGGGCTCCGGGTGCGCCAGCGCTGGCCAAGGAAGCCGCGCGTTTGCTGAAGGCGGCAGGCTTTGACACTGAAGTGGATGACCGCCGCGGGCTGGACCACGGTGCCTGGGTTCCGCTGATGCATCTGTTGCCACAGGCCGACGTGCCAGTCTTTCAGGTGTCCATGCCTATGAACTTGACCACGGATCAGTCCGTCAAGTTGGGCCTGGCTCTGGCTCCGTTGCGCGAGCAGGGTGTGCTCATCGTGGCGTCCGGCAGCATGACGCACAACCTGTATGACTATCGACAAGCCGACGCGCATCCGGCGCCTTACGCAGAAGAATTTACTTCATGGGTGCGTACGGCCGTGCTTGCCAAACGGACAAGGCT
>CAIOAQ010000056.1 GCA_903856025.1 uncultured beta proteobacterium | reverse complement strand
TGGCACGCATGGTTTGCAAGGCTACCGGGGATTTGTAGTGCACCAGATGGCCCACTTTCAGGCTGCCGATGCCGTGTTCGGCAGAAATAGAACCGCCAAACGCTGAAACTGCATCAAAAACCAGCGTGTTCACGCGCGGCTCTTGTTCGCGCAAGAACTCGGCGGCATCCTGCCCCTCGGGGGCTTGCACGTTGTAATGCAGGTTGCCGTCACCCAGGTGGCCAAAGTTCACCAGACGCACACCGGGAATGGCTTGCTTCAGGGTCGCGTCGGTGTGGTTCACGAAATCCACCATCCGCGAAATCGGCACCGAAATGTCGTGCTTGATGTTCAGCCCCTCGGCCGCCTGAGCCAGCGGGATATGTTCGCGGATTTGCCACAAGGTTTGTGCTTGCGTCAGGCTCTCGGCGACCACCGCATCGGTGACGCAACCGATGTCGATGGCGGTTTCCAGCAAGCCTTCAAACTGGGCTCTGGCGTGGGCTTCGGACTCGGCATCTGCGTTTTCCAGCAACACACAAAACGCGTTGTCCTGGTAGAGCGGCACACGCAAGCCTGCAAAGTGTTTCGCCACCAGACTCAAGGCAAACTGCCCCATCATCTCGAAACCCGTCAGGCTGGCTCCCAAACGCTGATGCGCCAGCCCCAGCAATTGAACCGCGGCAGCAACCGATGGCACGGCTGCCCAAGCGGTGAGTTGGGCTTTGGGCAGCGGGTACAGCTTGAGTGTGGCTGCGGTGATGATGCCCAGCGTGCCTTCCGCACCAATGTAGAGGTTTTTCAGGTCATAACCGGTGTTGTCCTTGCGCAGACCACTCAATCCTTGCCAGATGTCGCCCTGTGGCGTCACCACTTCCAGCCCCAGGCACAGCTCACGCGCGTTGCCAAAGCGCAGCACCTGCGTGCCACCGGCGTTGCTGCCCAGGTTGCCGCCAATGGTGCACGACCCCTCGGCGGCCAGGCTCAAAGGAAACAAAAAACCTGCGGCTTGGGCGTTTTCCTGGACCGTTTGCAGAATACAACCGGCCTCAACGGTCATTGTCAGGTTGGCTGCATCCACTTGGCGCACCGCGTTCATGCGCTGAAGGCTCAAAACAACTTGCCGACCGGACTCGTCGGGCGTCGAACCCACCACCAGCCCGGTGTTGCCGCCTTGCGGCACGATGCTCATGCCGCTGTCGGGGTGTTGACTCAAAAATTGGGCACAGGCCTTGACCACACGCGCCACTTCATCCGTGCTGGCCGGACGCACCACGGCAAGTGCGTTGCCATGCATGCGCTTGCGCCAGTCCTGCGTCCAGGCGCTCAGGTCGCCGTCGGTCAGCACATGGGCGCTGCCGACGATGGTTTTCAGGTCATGGAGCAGCACTTGCATGGTTCGGGGGTGTGGTTTCATCAAAGGTAACAGGCGCTGCGGCGTGGCGGGCCGCGTTGCGCAGCCGCAATCGGACATGAAGGGCACAAGCAGTAAACAGTGCCAGGCACAACAACACCTCGACCATGGCCAAATAGTTGCCGGGGGTTTTGTCGCTGTAGGCGCGCACTGCACCCTCAGTGAAATACAGCCACACCAACAGGCTGACCCAGCGGTAGGTGTACATGCGGTTCTTCAGCAGCCCGGCCAGGGGAATGCACAGCGGCATTACCTTCAGCGCCAGCAAAGAGCCGCCCGGGCGCACAGGTGCCAGCACCAGTTCCCAGAGCAGACCCAACACAATCAAGCCCATCAGGCTGCCAACCGCCAGTACACGGGTCCAGGCCACGCTTGGCGCGGTAAAAGGGTGAAGGGGTATGGAAGATTGGGTCATGGAGGTGGCATCATAGCGGGATGACGAACCCTTCACCCGCCACCGCCAGCCTGTCTCAAAGGCTTGACATTTTTCTGACCAGTTTGTCGCACTTTCCCTGGAAAAACACCGCCCATACCTTGCTTGAGCGCTTCCGGGAAGACCGCCTTGGGCTGACGGCCAGCAGTCTGACCTTCACCACCACCATCGCGCTGGTGCCGTGTGTCACCGTGGCGCTGGCGGTGTTCACCGCATTTCCGATGTTCGCCAAGTTTCAAGGGGTGTTGCAACAGTGGCTGATAGAGAGCCTGGTGCCGGACAGCATCGCGCGCCAGGTGCTGGGTTACCTGACCCAATTCGCAGGCAAGGCCAGCAAGTTGGGAGGCGCGGGTGTGGCCGTGCTGTTTGTGACCGCGCTGGCGCTGATTTTGACGATTGACCGCACCCTCAACAACATCTGGCGCGTGCGCAAGCCCAGGCCGCTGGGCCAGCGGGTGCTGGTTTATTGGGCGGCGGTGACGCTGGGGCCCTTGTTGCTGGCAGTGAGCCTGACGGTGACTTCTTACGCGGTGTCGGCATCCAAAGGCTTGGTCGGCAGCTTGCCCGGAGGTGTGCAACTGCTGTTGGACAGTTTGCAGTTTGTGTTGCTGGCCTGGGGCATGGCCGGGTTGTACCACTACGTGCCGAACACCCAGGTGCGCTGGGCGCACGCATGGGTGGGCGGGGTGTTTGTTTCTGCCGGATTTGAGATCGCCAAGCGCTTGCTGGTGTTCTATTTGGGGAAAGTGCCCACTTACTCCGTGCTGTATGGCGCGTTTGCCACCGTGCCGATTTTGCTGATCTGGATTTACACCGCTTGGGTGATTGTGCTGTTGGGGGCGGTGATTGCCGCCTATCTGCCCAGCCTGCTCAGCGGTGTGCAACGGCGCGCCCGAGCGCACGGCTGGCACTTCTTGCTGGCGCTGGAAACCTTGCAACACTTGGAACCCATGCGCAATGACCAAGCCAAAGGGCTGAGCATCACCGCATTGGCGCAATTACTGCGCGTGGATTCGTTGCAGCTTGAACCGGTGTTGGAAACGCTGGTGATGCTGGATTGGATCGGCCAGTTGCAGGAAGAGGGCGAGGGCGTAGAGGCGCGTTACGTGCTGTTGGCCAACCCGGACGCCACCTTGCTGGAGCCGCTGTTCAATGCACTGCTGTTGCAGCGTGAACCCAGTACCGATAATTTATGGAAAACTGGGCGCTTCCCCTCGATATATATGCGTGATGCGCTATGAAATAAATAGCTTATTTTCAAAAACTTGCGGATAACAACATGTTCTTCGCTGGGGGTGCAGCAAGATGCCGGATCAAATGTCGGAAAATCACCCCATTCACTTGTTTTCAAACACATTCATGACTGACACAACCACTCGCCCCCTCTTGCCCGACCACCTCTCAAGCGACCCACGCAGCCCACACCACGTGGCCGCGGTGTTTGAGCATGACATTGGCATTCGGCTCAACGACAAAGAACTGTTCAACGTGGAGGAATACTGCGTCAGCGAAGGCTGGGTCAAAGTACCTGCCGGTAAAACCCGTGACCGCAAAGGCAACCCCATGCTGTTCAAGCTCAAGGGCACGGTCGAGGCGTTTTACAAAGAATAAGCCAACGGACAGCAATAAAAAACCCCGCCAGGTTGCCCAGGCGGGGTTTTGATGTAACCCTTAGCTGGCTTTCGCCAGCGTCAGATCAGAAGAAGTGGCGCACGCCAACATTGAACAGAGCGTCCGTATTGCCAGCGGTTGGAACTTTGATCGCTGAACCAGTGTCGTTGGTCAAACGGCCGTAGCTGGTGTATAGGGCGGTGCGCTTGGACAAGTCGTAGGTGTAACCCACTGCAAATTGGTGCGCATCGCTGTTGGTCACAACCTTGTTTTGATGGTTGATGTAGGACACCATGATGGTGCCAGCACCGACTGGCACGGTTGCGCCAACAACGGTGTTACGCAAGTCCGCGCCCAACGCACTCTTCTCAGTGTCAAAGGTCAAAAAGCCCTTGGCAACGCCGAAGTTGTAATTGCCACCCAGCAAAGTGACTTTTACAGAGTCACTGTTGGTCGGAGTGTGGGTAGTTTGCTGGGTCAAAACGACGTCAATCGGACCGCTCTTGTAGCCAAAAAGGCCAGCCATTGTCCGGCCAGCGGAGTTGCTGCCAGCAACTTCACCAAAACCGTACTGAATTTCACCACGGAAACCGTCGGCAGCGTAAGCGTAGGTGACGGCATTGTCTGTGCGGCTGCCTTGGTAGTTCAGCAAGCGAGCGGTATCACCAGCCAGTGAGTCGCCAAACGGGTCAAAGCTGTCACTGCTTTTGTACACAGGGTTCATTTGACGACCGAGTTTTACGGCACCGAAGCCACCGCTGAAGCCTACATACGACTGACGGTTGAACATGCTTGTTGCGCTTGCCTGGGCACCAGTATCAAGGCCGAGTCCAGCTTCCAAAACAAACAGGGCGTTCAGACCGCCACCAAGATCTTCAGTGCCTTTGATGCCCCAACGGCTACCGTTCAGATTGCCGCTATCGAGACGACTGGTCGTGGTTGTGCCATTGTTTTCACTTGCCAACCCGATGTCAGCAACGCCATACAAAGTCACAGAAGATTGCGCCATAGCGGCACCCGAAGCAGCCAGAACGGCCAAAGCGATCAGTGATTTTTTCATTTTCAAAATTCTCCAAGGTTAAACGTAAGGTACCCAACCGGTCAGGGCCGGAAACCGGAGCCAACCTCCTGTTTCAGGAAGTTAGCTGGATTTAAACAGATGCGCCGTGCAATCTCATGACAAACGTGGCTTGTTACGCATGAACAGGTGGTAATTGTTGCGGCACTGCAACAAATTGATACATCTTGGGTGCGTACATGGGCATTGCTCGCTGCACTATTTGATTTCAACTCGAAGGGCGCATTAAAAAAAGCCTGCTCAGTTTCCTGAGCAGGCCTTTATATTCAGTCCTTAACTGGCTTGCGCCAGCGTCAGATTAGAACTTGTGTTGAATGCCAACAGCAAAAATAGTTGTTTTGAAATCGGCACCGCCGACTGGTGTGTTTGTGTCGGTTTCGAAACCGGCGTACACCAATGAGCGTTTGGACAAGATGTATGCACCGTCAAGAGCGAAAGCGGTGTGCTTAAAGTCAGCGGCAGAGCCAGTTGTCTTAGAGCTGCCGTAGCCAGTAGACAACACAATGGCGCTAGACACTGGAATGTCGGCACCAATTGTCCAGTCACTTGCGCTGCCAACTGCGTGGCCTGAGTTGCTCACATGACCAATAGCGGCCAACAACTTGACAACTTTAAGGTCATAAGTCACGTTCACTTGGGTCAGTTCAGCAGCGAGATTGCCCAAGTAAGGCTTGTCTGACTGGTAGCCAACGCCAACGTACAGCGGACCTGCTTCATATTGAAGACCCAGGGATGCAATATCGCCGTCGCTTAGCGCAGCAGTTGCGAGTGTGTTTCCAGTCTTTTCGTTCAAGCTGTAGCTGACAGAGCCCGTCACGCCACTGAAAGAGGGAGTTGCGTAGTAAATGGTATTCTTTGGGCGAGAATTTTCTTGCGCATCGGATTGGAACACGGTGAACAGTGGGCTCAGTGCATTGGAACCCAATGCTGGAGCTGCTGCAGCTTCTGGATCGTTGTAGGCGCTGCTGACTTTACCAAGGCGCACTTCACCAAAACCACCTGACAGACCGACCCAAGCTTCACGGCTGAAAGCAGAGCCTGCGGTTGCGCTGGCACCGGTGTCACCCTTGAAAGAATTTTCCAGCTTGAAGTTGGCCTTCAGACCGCCGCCCAAATCTTCGCTGCCCTTGAAACCGTAGACAGAGGTAGCAACAGCACTGGGAGTCACTCCAGTTGTAGTAACGTCACCGCTCTTGATGCTAGTCAAAGCGGTATCGATCGTGCCGTAAACGGTCACGGTGGATTGAGCAAACGAAGCACCAGAAGCAGCCAAAACGGCCAAAGCAATCAGACTTTTTTTCATAAAAACTCCTAAGGTTAAAAAATCGAGGCAGTTAGTTGTAACCATCTGTCTCGAGGTAGCGATTTATCATCACATGCGTTATTTCATCACGTATGGCTTCAAAAAAGCCCGTTTCAGTTGAAACGTGTGGACTTACCCCGCACTCTTTACAAATTCTGTCGCGTCGCTGCCACAACTGCATGGATACACAGGATGATTAGGGATAACCCCTGTGGCGGAAATGCCTTATTGGATTCGAAAAAAACTGTTTTTATGTTGCCTGTATAGGCGCCATCCAAGAGAATGGACCAGTTGACTCCTTGCGATCGCTTACATGGTGTTTCAACTTTTACCTAGTATTTCAAACCTTACCTTAGGAAAAACATGAAAAGAATTCAAATGACAAACATTGCAACTGTCAGCGTGCGTGCTGTGGTCATTGCCAGTGCTTTGTGCTGTGCCAGCTTGGCACAAGCGCAATCTACAGTGACCGTGTATGGCATTGTGGACGCGGCTGTGATGTCCACCACCAACCAAGCTGGTGGCACCAAGAATGAAGTTGCTGCGGGCGCGCTGTCTACATCGCGTTGGGGCTTTAAAGGCTCTGAAGATCTGGGTGGCGGTTTGAAAGCCAATTTCAACCTGGAAAGCACCCTGGCCAATGACACTGGCGCGGGTGGTTCTAGTTTTGGGCAGGCACCAACCGCCACATTCTTTGATCGTATTTCAACCGTTGGCCTGTCTGGTGGGTTTGGTACCGTGAACCTGGGTCGTCAGAACATGTTGGGCGTGGATTCCATTGGTCTGGCTGATCCTACTGGTTTGGCACATGCTGGTACCAACCCTAACGTGTACTACAGCGCCATGAATGCCGGAGCTGCCTTTTTTGGCCGGTACGGCACCAATGACGGTGGCACCGCGCTGCGCCAAAACAATTCCATCAAGTACCTGACGCCTATGGTGTCTGGCTTTGGTGGCGCATTGATGTACGGTCTGGGTGAAAATTCAGCCAACAGTTCAGCAAGCAATTACAGCGGCCTCTCTGGCTACTTTACCGATGGCAAATCGGGTGTCGCTCTGGCCCATGCCAAATTGAACAACTCACAAGACGGCTCTGCTTTGACTTTGACCGGCGGCGGCGGCAAGTATGTGATGGGAGCGATCGCGCTCAAAGGTACCTATGTTGAAAGCAAAACAGATACCAGCACCTTTGCACCAGCCTTCAGCAACCGCAAGATCGCTGTAACTGGTTTGGGTGTGGACTATTCCATCAATGAAGCAACCGTTGTGACAGGTGCCTACTATCAAACCAAGCAAACCAGTGCGGCGTTGGGTGATGGCAAGGCAACCCAACTCATCGCGATGGTGACGCATGCCATGAGCAAGCGGACCACCACTTACGCCACTTACACCATTGCCAATGCAGACAACAACACTGCTGACGGTGGTGCTGCAAACCGCATGATGTCCAGCGGCATGGTGATCGCTGGTCAGTCCAGCGCAAACCGCCTTGCTGTTGGTATTCGTCACTCGTTCTGATTGGCACCCAGGCAAGGTTCTCTAAGGGGGCTTTGGCCCCTTCTCAAAAAAGCCCCTCACGGGGCTTTTTTTATTGGTGATGGCCAACTCTACAATGTGATTGCCTAAACTGTGCGTCATTACAACCACTCAAGAACCATGATCGACCGCCTTTTCACCACCCTGGACGCCGCACTGCGCACCGTATTTGCCCAGCACCGGGGCGATCAAGCTTGCCCTACGGTTGCGGCGGATGCCACGGAGCTCTCTGAATCTGACAAAAAAGAAGCCGGGGCGCTGATGCGTGTCAACCATGTCGGCGAGGTGTGTGCGCAAGCACTTTACACGGCGCAGGCTTTTGCTACTGATAACGAAGCGCTACGCGCCCATTTTCTAAGGGCTGGAGCCGAAGAAACCAATCATCTGGCATGGACGGAGCAGCGCCTCAAAGAATTGGGTGATCGGCCGTCGTTGCTGAACCCGCTGTGGTACGCCGGTGCCTTTGGCATTGGCCTGATTGCGGGGCGCTTGGGTGACAAGGTCAGCCTGGGTTTTGTGGTGGAAACTGAAAACCAGGTGGAAGCACACCTGGACAGCCACCTGAGCCGATTGCCAGCCGGCGACCACGCCTCACGCGCCATTGTGGCGCAAATGAAAGACGACGAGGCGCGCCATGCATTCAATGCCAAAGAGCTTGGTGCGATGGATTTGCCAGCCCCGGTTAAAGGCCTGATGACTGCGGCCGCCAAGGTAATGACTACCGTGGCGCACCGGATTTAGGTCAGGCTTCCAGCACGTCAAAACTGGTGGTGATCGCCGCCGTTTTGCCCAGCATCACGCTGGCAGAGCAGTATTTTTCGTGGCTCATGGCAATGGCGCGCTCAACGGCAGCCACTGGAACGCCTTTGCCGGTGACGGTGAAATGCATGTTGATGGAGGTGAACACCTTGGGGTCTACCTCGGCGCGCTCGGCAGAAAGCTTGACGGTGCAACCGCGCACGTCGTGACGGCCGCGTTTCAAAATCAGCACCACGTCATAAGCGGTGCAGCCGCCCGCGCCGGCCAGCAGCAACTCCAGCGGCCGGGGTGCCAGGTTCAAGCCGCCGTTTTCGGGCTTGGCTGCATCGGGCGCACCATCCATCACCAGCGTATGACCGCTGCCGGTTTCTGCCAAAAACCCCATGCCTGAACGGGTTGTCAACGCGCCTGTCCAACTGACTGTGCATTCCATAGATGTCTCTCCATACGATGTTCAAGTGCGGCAATTGTCGCTGTGAATGACGCAGAAATGGGTGGAACCGCCCGCCCGCTTATCATTACTCACCTATGAAAACATTGAAGCTCACTCCTTTTGACTATTTAAAAAAAATTCTGACCGCTCGTGTGTATGACGTGGCCGTCGAGTCTGCTTTGGAAGTTGCCACCGGTTTAAGCGCCCGTTTGGGCAACACGGTGTTGCTCAAGCGCGAAGACCAGCAACCTGTGCACAGCTTCAAACTGCGTGGTGCGTACAACAAGATGGCGCATCTGACGCCAGCGCAGCTGAAAAAAGGCGTGATTTGCGCTTCCGCTGGCAACCATGCCCAAGGCGTGGCTCTGAGTGCACAGCGGCTGGGCGCGCGCGCGGTGATCGTCATGCCAACCACCACACCTGCGTTGAAGGTGGATGCTGTGCGCGGTTTTGGAGGTGAAGTGGTGTTGTTCGGCGACAGCTATTCAGACGCTTACGCGCATTCGCTGGAGTTGGAGAAAAGAGAAGGCCTCACCTTTGTGCACCCGTTTGACGACCCGGATGTGATTGCTGGCCAAGGCACCATTGCGATGGAAATGCTGCATCAGCACCAGGGGCGGCTGGACGCTGTGTTCGTGGCCATTGGCGGCGGCGGTCTGATCAGCGGCGTGGCCAACTACATCAAGGCCTTGCGACCCGAGATCAAGGTGATCGGCGTGCAAATGAACGATTCGGATGCCATGACCCAGTCGGTGGCCGCCAAAAAGCGTGTCACGCTGGCAGACGTGGGGCTTTTTTCTGACGGCACGGCCGTCAAGTTGGTGGGCGAAGAAACCTTCCGTTTGGCCAGCAACCTGGTGGATGACTATGTGCTGGTGGATACCGATGCGGTGTGCGCTGCCATCAAGGACGTTTTTGCCGACACCCGCAGCATCGTCGAGCCTGCTGGCGCTTTGGCAGTGGCCGCCGTCAAGCAATATGTGGCCCAGCACAAGTGCAAAGGACAAACCTTTGCGGTCATCTTGTGCGGTGCCAACATGAACTTTGACCGACTTCGCTTTGTGGCTGAACGCGCGGAGGTCGGCGAAGAACGCGAGGCCTTGTTTGCCGTGACCATTCCTGAAGAACGCGGCAGCTTCCGGCGGTTTTGCGAATTGATCGGCAACCTGCCCAGCTTTGGTGGCCCCAAGGCGCTGCGCAACGTGACCGAATTCAACTACCGCATCAGCGATTCGCAAAAGGCCCATGTGTTTGTGGGCTTGACCACCGCAGCAAAAGGCGAGTCCGGCAAGATTGCCAATCACCTGACCAAACACCGGTTTGACGCGCTGGATTTGACCCATGACGAGTTGGCCAAGGAGCATATTCGTCACATGGTGGGCGGGCACTCTACGTTGGCCAAAGAGGAGCGCCTGTTGCGTTTTGTGTTTCCTGAGCGGCCGGGTGCACTGTTGAAATTTTTGAGTCTGATGCGCCCGGGCTGGAACATCAGCTTGTTTCACTACCGCAACCAGGGCGCGGATTACGGCCGGATTTTGGTGGGACTGCAGGTGAGCGCCAACGAAGATGCCGAGTTCACTGAATTTTTGGAAACACTGGGCTTCCCCTATGTGGAAGAAACCGGCAACCCGGTGTACCAGATGTTCTTGCAAAAATAGCGTCAATCCAAGCCAATTGTTGCAATTACTGGAGATGTCCACATGGCGGTAACCCTTGACGGCAAGCTGGTGGTGGCGATTTCCAGTCGTGCCTTGTTCGACTTTGAGGAAGAAAACCAGGTCTTCGAACAAGGCGATGACCGCGCCTACATGGCGCTGCAACTGCAACGCCTGGATATACCGGCCAAACCAGGGGTCGCTTTTTCTCTGGTTGAAAAATTGCTGGCGTTCAACAGCCATGCAAAAGATGCCGGTTCACCCAACGATCAGCATCCGGTCGAAGTGGTGATCCTGTCGCGCAACGATCCTGTGTCGGGCATGCGGGTGTTTCGTTCGGCGCAGCACTATGGTTTGGCCATTGAGCGCGGCAGTTTCACGCGCGGACAGTCGCCGTGGCGTTACCTTAAACCGCTGCACGCCAATCTGTTTTTGAGTGCCCACTTGAGTGACGTGCGTTCCGCGTTGGAGGCCGGTGTGCCCGCCGCGCAGGTCTATCCGCAGTCGGTGCACGCCAGTGACGCACACCCCGATGAGGTGCGCATCGCGTTTGACGGCGACGCGGTGTTGTTCAGCGATGAGGCCGAACGCATCTACCAGGCGCAAGGGTTGCAGGCTTTCCAGAAGCATGAAATTGACAATGCGTCGCTGCCTCTGCCGGATGGTCCGTTCAAACCGCTGTTGCTGGCCCTGCAGCGTTTGCAAAATTGCGGCACACCCAAGATGCGCATCCGCACCGCACTGGTCACCGCACGCAGCGCGCCAGCGCATGAACGCGCGATTCGCACCTTGATGAACTGGCACATTGAGGTGGATGAAGCGATGTTTCTGGGGGGCCTGGCAAAAGGCGAGTTTTTGCGTGAATTTGAGCCTGATTTTTTCTTTGATGACCAGACGGGTCACATTGAAAGCGCTGCCCAACACGTGCCCTCAGGCCATGTCGCCAGCGGTGTGCGCAACTGAACCAGCTTCGCGCCTCAGTTTTGAGGCTTTTCTGTCTTGTTGATCTTGGTGGGCGAGTAGGTGAACACCTCGGTGGACAACCCCCCTTTAGCCGCACTGATGCCGGTTTGTGTCACGTCCAGCTGGTTCTTGACTGGATTGTGCGTTTGCACCGCACTGGCGCTGGCCAACCAGAGTGCCTTGATCTGGTCTGCCTGCATCATGGAAATAGGGACAGACGGTAATTCCGGTGCTTTTTCGGTGACAGGGCGGTGGACGGTCCAGTCTTTGGATGAGCTGGCGGCATCGGAACCGCGGCGAACAGGGTCTGATACGCTGGTGTAAACACCTTCTCCATCATTAGGTTTGTTGGCCTGGTTGACCAGATTCACCACACCCGCCACGGGCTCTACCGGCCCTGGGCTTTGTTCGGGCAAATTCACCGGTGCCACAGGCACAACTTTTCCAGTGGCGAGCGACGCCGACTCTACCGCCACGGGCCGCATATTTAGACTTCGATCAATGGGTGGCAGTTGCATGGTGTGTCAGGCGACAGATTCAGTCTGTGCCCCTCCTCCGGTTGTATTTCATTTAACGGCAGAAATGACGGGTAATTTAGGCCTATTTCTAAAAATAGGCACCACATTTTGTTGAAGCCCACATAAAGCCGGATCAGTGGGTGGAGGTGTCACTCAAGTCCGCGGGGGGTGCCCATCAACATTTAAGCGGGTGCATCACTTCATTTAATACAAGGGTTAACCCTATAAATGTAGGTGCAACCCATTTTTAGAATAGTGCAACCATCTAAACAAGGAGACATGCTGTGGCCACCACAACCCTCGGAATCAAGGTCGACGAAACCTTTCAGTCACGCATCAAGGCAGCCGCAGCAGAGCAAGGCAAAACACCACATTGGCTCATCAAACAAGCTACTTTGATGTACGTGGAAAGCATTGAGCGTGGTGACACTGAGGCGGTTGTACCTGATGATGCAACGGGTTGTACTGATGAGCCTGAAGGTGATGAGTACAGTGCAGCAGAAAGAACCCCCACAGCGTTGGAGCAGCCGTTTCTCGACTGGGCGCAAAACGTCCTGCCGCAAACCACCTTGCGTGCGGCCATTACCTCGGCCTGGTGTCGGCCTGAGCAGGAATGCCTGCCGATGCTGGTGCAACTGGCGCAGACTTCAGAGCCAGCACAGCGCGTCGCCATTGAGCAAGTAGGGGTTAAATTGGTGGAGGGCTTGCGCAGCAACCTGCACAGCGGCGGGGTAGAAGCGTTGGTACAGGAGTTTTCGCTTTCCAGTCAGGAAGGCGTGGCGCTGATGTGCATGGCCGAAGCGCTGCTGCGCATACCGGACAACGCGACGCGTGACGCGCTGATACGTGACAAGATCAGCCACGGCGACTGGCATTCGCACCTGGGCAATTCGCCATCGCTGTTTGTCAATGCCGCAGTTTGGGGACTCATGCTCACCGGCAAGCTGACCGCCACGTCCAGCGAAAAAAGCATGGCCAGTTCACTGACCAAGCTGATTGGCAAGGGCGGTGAACCGCTGATCCGTCAGGGTGTGCACCGTGCCATGAAGCTCATGGGCGAGCAGTTTGTCACCGGCCAGACCATCTCTGAAGCCTTGGCCAACAGCCGTGCCATGGAGAAAAAGGGTTTCCGCTATTCCTATGACATGTTGGGTGAGGCCGCGACCACCGAAGAAGATGCAGAGCGCTACGTGGCATCTTATGAGCAATCTATCCGTGCCATCGGCATGGCCTCCAACGGGCGGGGCATTCACGAGGGCCCCGGCATTTCGGTCAAGCTCTCGGCCTTGCACACCCGCTATAGCCGTGGTCAGCGCGACCGGGTGATGAGCGAGTTGTTGCCCCGGTTGACCAAGTTGGCGGTATTGGCGCGTCAGTACGACATTGGCATCAACATCGATGCCGAAGAATCTGACCGCCTGGAACTCTCTTTGGATCTGTTGGAAAGCCTGTGTTTTGATCCCGCACTCAAAGGCTGGAACGGCATTGGCTTTGTTGTGCAGGCTTACTTGAAACGCTGCCCTTATGTGATTGACCATGTGGTTGACCTGGCACGCCGCAGCGGCCACCGTTTGATGATCCGGCTGGTCAAGGGTGCTTATTGGGACGCAGAGATCAAGCGTGCCCAGACAGAAGGACACGAAGGCTACCCGGTGTTCACCCGCAAGGTGCATACCGACGTGTCTTACCTGGCTTGCGCCCGCAAATTGCTGGCTGCGCCGGATGCCATTTACTCGCAGTTTGCGACCCACAATGCGCAAACCGTGGCCTCAATTTACCAAATGGCCGGCAACAATTACTACGCCGGTCAATACGAGTTTCAATGCCTGCACGGCATGGGTGAGCCCCTTTACGAGCAGGTGACTGGCCCGGTGAGCGAAGGCAAACTGGCCCGGCCATGCCGCATCTATGCGCCGGTTGGCACACACGAAACCCTGTTGGCCTACCTGGTTCGGCGTCTGCTGGAGAACGGTTCCAACTCGTCATTTGTGAACCGCATCGGTGACCCCAACGTCAAAGTCGAAGAGCTGGTGACTGATCCGGTTCTGCAAGCCCATGCGATCGAAGCTGCGGAAGGCCAACTGGGTGCACCTCATCCCAAAATCGCATTGCCACGCCAACTGTTTGCCCATTTGGGCGCGCAATCGCGGGTGAATTCGTCGGGCATGAACCTCGCCAACGAGCAGCAATTGGCCTCGCTGGCGGTGGGTTTGCTGCGCAGCACCCAAGAAACTTATACCGCTGCGGCTACCGTGGCAGACGGCACCCCATTGAATCCGTCCACGGCTGTGGCAGACGGTTGGGAACGTGTCTGCAATCCCGCCGACGTGCGTGACGTGGTGGGTTGGGTGCGTCCTTCCACCATCGATGAAGTGGTCATGGCAGCCAACCGGGCTGAACGCGCCAAACAGATCTGGCAAGTGACCCCACCCGCCGAGCGCGCCGCTTGTCTGAAGCGTGCGGCGGACCTGCTGGAACAGCGCAGCCAGCATTTGCTGGGCTTGATCGTGCGTGAAGCGGGCAAGACCATGAGCAACGCCATCTCTGAAGTGCGCGAAGCGGTGGATTTTTTACGCTACTACGCCGCGCAGGTCGAGGCCACGTTTGACAACCAGACCCAGCGACCGCTGGGCGTGGTGCTGTGCATCAGCCCCTGGAATTTCCCACTGGCCATTTTTGCCGGGCAAGTGGCTGCTGCGCTTGCGGCGGGCAACTGTGTGCTGGCCAAACCGGCAGAACAAACACCGCTGGTCGCCGCAAGAATGGTCAAGCTGCTGCATGAAGCAGGCGTACCGGTGGACGCTGTGCAATTGGTGCCTGGCACCGGTGAGGTGGTGGGAGCCGCACTGGTGTCCCACGCCAAAGTGGACGGTGTGATGTTCACCGGTTCTACAGAAGTGGCCCGCATCATCAACCAGACGCTTGCTCGGCGACTGAGTGCGCACGGCAATTGCATCCCGCTGATCGCCGAAACCGGCGGCCAAAACGCGATGGTGATCGACTCGTCTGCCCTGGCCGAGCAAGTGGTGGGTGACGTGCTGGCCTCGGCTTTTGACTCCGCGGGACAACGTTGCTCGGCGCTGCGCCTGCTGTGCGTGCAAGACGACGTGGCTGACCGCGTACTGGGCATGCTCAAAGAGGCGATGCGTGAATGGGTGATGGGCAACCCGGACCGCATGCACACCGACGTCGGCCCCGTCATCGACGAAGATGCCAGGGCGCAGATTGAACGTCACATTGTCCGCATGCAGTCCGAGGGGCAACCGGTGACCCGTGTGGCCCGTGACGAGAGCTTGGGCCGGGGCAATTTTGTATTGCCAGCGCTGATTGAAATCAATGCCATCGACCGCCTGCAACGCGAAGTATTTGGCCCGGTACTGCATGTGTTGCGTTACAAGCGCGATCAACTCGACACGGTGCTGGACGCCATCAATGCCACCGGCTACGGCCTGACCTTTGGCGTGCACAGCCGCATTGATGAGACCATTGCCAAAGTGACCCAAAAAATCCATGCGGGCAATGTCTATGTCAACCGCAATGTCATTGGTGCGGTGGTGGGCGTACAGCCCTTTGGTGGCATGGGCTTGTCGGGAACGGGCCCTAAGGCCGGTGGTCCGCTGTACCTGTACCGCCTGCTGCAAAGCAGTGCCACTACCGACAACCCGGCCTTGCGCGCACTGGTTCAGTCGCCAGCCAGCCCATCCAATTCAAGCATGGAGTCGCGCCTGTCCGAGCAGCCCAGCCTGACCGTCATGCGTGCGTTGAACGATGCCCTGAAAACACCTGCATTGACACAACTGGATGTCTGTCAGGGCAGCGACGCCGCGCAGGCGGTGCAAGCCTGCCTGACGTATGCCGCCAACAGTGTGTTGGGGCAACACTTTGCATTGCCAGGGCCGACCGGTGAGACCAACCGCTACCAGTTGCTTCCACGGGGTGCCGTGTGGGGCGTGCCACAGACCGCGTTGGGCTTGTTGCACCAGGTGGCCGCCGCGCTGGCCAGTGGCAACCGTTACCTGTTTGAAACCCCGCAAGCGGGCAGCGTGATGGCTCGTGCGTTGTCGGCGTTACCGGCCTCGGTACGGGCCTGCGTGCAGGTCTGTGAACGAGGCCACATGCTGGGTGACCGTACTTGGGCCGCATTGCTGTTTGAGGGCGATGCCGACGCATTGCAAACCATTTCAAACCAGGTCGCACAGCGCCCGGGTCTGTTGGTACGCATCGAAAACCTGACCTCCGCGCAACTGGCCGCCGGGGCTTGCTACGACCTGACGGCGCTGATGCACGAGCAATGCATCAGCACCAACACCGCTGCTGCTGGCGGTAACGCACAGCTCATGACGATGGGCTGAACACCTGTCGTACACGTTCATTCACTACAGAAAAACATCACAACCCGGAGACAAGATGACGCGAGAAAAACGAACCTGAACATCCCTTTACGACCACTCTGCTTTACAGAACATCAATTTCCCCTATTTTTTTAGAAAACACATGAAAATTACATTCAAACTTCTTTCTCTTCTGGGTGCCATGGCTGTGGCCTTTGCTGCCCATGCACAGGAACAAAAAGTGGTCATCGGCATGACCGGCCCCTTGTCTGGTGCCAACGCCTTTGCTGGCAAGGACAATGAAAACGGCGTGCGTCTGGCCATTGAAGAACTCAATGCCAAGAAAATCACTGTGGCTGGTAAAGCACTCAAGTTCGAGCTGCAATCCGAAGACGACCAGTGCGACCCCAAGTCCGGTGTCCAAGTGGCACAAAAGCTGATGGACGGTGGTGTCAAATTTGTCATGGGCCCGTATTGCTCTGGTGTGGCCGTGCCTGCATCACGTATCTACAACGAAGGCGGCGCGATGCTGTCCACCGTCGGTACCAACCCCAAAGTCACACAGGGTGGCTACAAGAACCTGTTCCGTATCATTGCCAGTGACAACCAGATCGGTGCCAGCATGGCCGGTTACGCCGCCAAGACACTCAACATGAAAACGGTGGCCGTGGTCGATGACCGCACCGCATTCGGTCAAGGCGTGGCGCAAGAATTCACCAAAGAAGCCCAACGGCTGGGTCTGAAAGTGGTGGGCCAGGAATTCACCACCGACAAAGCCACCGACTTCACCGCCATCCTGACCTCCCTCAAAGGCAAAGCCCCGGAAGCCATCTTCTTCGGCGGCTACGCACCACAGGCCGGCCCGATGGTTCGTCAAATGAAACAACTGGCATTCAAAGCCAAATTGCTGGGTGGTGACACCTTGTGCAGCCCCGAAATGGGCAAACTCGGCGGCGATGCCGTCAATGATGTGGTGTTCTGCGCTCAGGGTGGCTCGATTCTGGACAAAACCGCCAGCGGCCCGGCTTTCAAAGCCAAGTTCAAGAAGCGTTTTGGCCTGGATGCAGACGTCTATGCCGCACCGTTCTTTGACCAGACCATGCTGATTGGCGAGTCGATCCAGAAGGCCAACTCACTGGACCCTGACAAAGTCGGCGCTGAAATCTACAAAGCCAGCTACAAGGGCATCATGGGCACCTACAGCTACGACGACAAGGGCAACATGAAGCAGGCTCCCGTCACGGTCTACACCTTCAAAAACTCGGCACCCGTGCCACTGGCAAGTTATTGATTTGAAGGGTTGAGGGGTTCGGGGGGAGGGGTTATGGTTGCTGATCCATTAGCAAAATGAGCCTCTAGCCCCCGGATCACTTGCGCAAGAAGCTATTTATTAGATAGCAACTAAAGAGTTTGCCAGTTCGTCTTTGCTAATCCGAACATGGCCCCTCTTTGATGCGGGCTAATTGATTTGCAGAATCTGGTTGTTTGAAAAAATTCGATGTTTGGCGATCAATCCACAGCCGTTACCATCAAAGAGCATCGGCGTTGCGCTTCCCATGCTGATCGGCGTGTAACGCATGAGCCACCCTCCCTTTGCGTAATAGTCTTTGCTCTGAATTACGACTTCGCCGTTACCCGCATCTCGGAAAACATCGTCACTTACTTTGATGGGTATGATGCTCCCCTCGATAAACCTACGCTCGTCATGAGTTGCTTTAACCCGTTTCCCTCGCGCCTTGGAAACATCTGCACTCTCAATGCCATTGGTCTTGCACAATGCATTGAACTGGTACATGCCAATCACTTCATCCACGAAGGGCGCCGTTAGCAGCAACAAGGTGATGCCCACCATGGCAGAGTTTTTCCATCGGGGATTGGGGACTGCTCTGCCCACAAAACGAACCAACAGAACACCACCCCACCAGCACGCAATCAATACGGCCAGCAATATCAATCCGCTCATGCCGTCACCCGCCAGTTTGTGCTGTTTACGGTCTGAGACTTTTTGGAAAATAGAGCTGTAGCCCTAAAATTACATGCGAAAGCAGCTAGCAAATTCATAGTCATTCCTCCCAAAAGATTGAACGTGTGGTTGTGCTTTGCCGGACCGCTGCATCGCTCGCAACCGTTCAGACCCTGCCCGCCGTTCTTGTTTGATGGGCTTCATCATAGCCAGACCTCAAGCGAAATCTGCCAGCCGATACATGTCAATGAAACTGGCATGTAGCCCCCGTACCACTTGCCTGATCAGCTACTTTTCCAATAGCAATTCCAGCATCTCGCGCGCCCAGGCAATTGAGTTTTCCTCGTAAAGAATGCCTTTCTTGAGGATCATGTGGTGAATCTGGGCGGCGCGTGACAGGTCTGGCGCGGCAAAGTCGCGCTGTTCAATGTTGCGTTCGCACCTCCAATCGGGTCGTCAGCGTTCAGCACACCATCAAAGAAACATTAGCCTGCAACTCGTCCCATGGTGCAAGCAACTTGAGACCGTCCCGCTGAAGCAGTCCTGCCGCCTCTAGCATAGCTACGTCATGGTGCACGTTCTTGTAATCGCGTTTAAGTGCCAGGGATAGTTCACGCACATTGCCAGCGCCATGCTGGCGCACATGACGTAGCAATTCCAGCCGACGTGGCGATAGCGCATCCAGCATCGTCTGCACATCAAGGAATGTCACATGGGTTTCTGATACCTGTTCTCCAGCAGCGGCACGGTTCCATGCCCCGGTAAAACGGTTGCCCATATCGGCCAAACTTCCGACGCTCACTTGAACTTTAGTCGTGGTGGTCATTTTTTATCCTTTCAATATCCGCCAAAAAGTCAGCTACCAACTTTTCGACACTTTCAAACCTGTATTTGGATTCAACGTCGTACACGTGTTTATGGTCACCCTTGCCCCGCTCATTGTCATACCCGACCAATCGCTTTCCTTCGCGCCCGTAGAACAGGCTGTACTTCAGTGCGTGGGCACGTTCTGGAGATGCACTTGGCAGCTGCCAAATGGTCATTTCAACAATGGCGCCATCTGGAAGCACTGCTTTGTCGTAGAAAATTCGCGTTGCCTTCATAGGGTCACTCTAACCATAATTTGTGATGGTGTCAAACACCATAATCTGATCTTGGATGTCATCCAAACCTTCCCTCTTGGCACTAAATGTGGTTGGTGGATCTAAATCTGCCAACTGATTCAGGCCAATGAAACTGACATCCAGCCCCCGTACCACTTACCTGATCAGCTATTTTTCCAATTGTTAGCGACGGTGTAATACCGCCGCTATGTGGCTGTCAGATCGCGGTTTTCTGGTTTTCACCGGGCTCATGTTGAACCGTTTTTTTTGAAGCAT
>CAIOAQ010000055.1 GCA_903856025.1 uncultured beta proteobacterium | reverse complement strand
GGTGGGGAATTGGCAACATGGGACTGGCACATCCCCAGTGGTTCGCTGATCTTCAATGCACGTTGGGCCGAAATCCAGGGGTACACCTTGGACGAATTGACTCCGAGAGTAGAGACTTGGGAAACACGGGTTCATCCAGACGACCTACCCAAGGCGAAAGCAAGCCTGGAGCTGCACTTCAAGGGCGTCACCTCGATTTATGAATCAGAGCACCGGGTCTTGCACAAAGACGGGCACTGGGTCTGGGTACATGGGCATGGCAAAGTCGTTGAACGAGACAGCGATTCCAATCCAGTTCGCGCCTTGGGTACGGCGGTTGACATCAGTGAACGCAAACGCGCTGAATTTGAACTGCGCGAGAGCGAAAGCCGTTTTCACACCCTGGCAGACAGCGCCCCTGTCCTGATTTGGATGTCTGGCGTGGACAAGCTGTGCACATGGTTTAACAAGGTAGGGCTGGACTTCATGGGCCGAACCATGGAACAAGCGTTGGGCAATGGCTGGACCGAAGGGGTTCACCCGGACGACTTCCATCGTAGTCGCGATACCTACGTTACCGCGTTTGATGCACGACGGGAATTCACCATGAAATACCGCTTGCGGCGACATGATGGGGAGTTCCGCTGGGTCGAAGTTCACGGTGTGCCACGCAGAGAAGTCGATGGAAATTTCTTGGGTTACATCGGCACATGCGTTGACACCACGGAGCGCATTGCCAGTGCAGAGAAGATAGACACCCTGATGCGCGAGCAGCAGGCGATTTTGAACAACGAACTGGTCGGAATCATGACTGCCAAGGATCGGGCTGTATGCTGGGCCAACCCGGCCTTTGAGAAACTGTTTGGCTACGAACCTGGCGAGTTGGCCGGGCTTCCTGCTCGACTTTGCTATTGCAGCGATGAAGCGTATGACACCTTTGGAAAAGACGCATACCTCGCGCTTTCCTCAGGCCAGCCATACCGAACAGAGTTTGAGTACCAGCGCAAGGATGGATCAAGGTTCTTTGCCGATGTCAGCGGCTCCATGTTGTCACCTACGACTGGCGAATCCCTTTGGTGTTTTATTGATGTGACCGAGCGTAAGCGCAATGAGCAGGAGATCAAGCAACTCGCCTTCTACGACACCCTGACCGCATTGCCGAACCGTCGCTTGCTGCTAGACAGACTGTCTCAGGCAATGTCGGCAAACGAGCGTAATAACCGATATGGCGCGATGATGTACCTTGATCTTGACAATTTCAAATCGCTCAATGATGTGCATGGGCATGGCGCTGGTGATTTGCTGCTGATTGAGGTCGCAGAACGGCTCAAGGGGTGCGTGCGCCAGATTGATACGGTCTCACGCTTCGGTGGGGATGAATTCGTGGTTCTACTGGGTGATCTAGCAGCCGATCAAGAGGAGTCCACGGCCCTGGCCAAAGTCATCGCTGAAGAAATTCGTGCCAAGCTGGCAGAACCCTATGTGCTGACGGTTGACCGTCAAGGGAAAACCGCCGCGATAGTTGAACATCACTGCACCGCAAGCATTGGTGTCAATGTCTTTGCAAGCGACACGCGAAGCCAAGATGAGATTCTGAAAGCAGCTGATGCGGCCATGTATTTGGCAAAGGATATGGGGCGAAATAGCGTTCAGTTTTGCAACTGAAAATATCTAGAGACGATGCATCAACCCGCCCCCTCAATAAGGCCTGAACAGGTCCGTCTAAGACAAGCTCGACACACCACGATGACGCCAACGTAGTTGGGCGCTCGCGACCGGCAGCTATAAAAGCCTAACTGGCATCGTCAAAGCCTAGCGGTGACCGCCATGGTGACCACCACCTGCTGCGCCGCCGCCCATACCACCACCAGATCCAGAGGCGGTACCAGAGTTACCAGAGCTGGCTCCCTCCGACCTACCCATGCCAGCCGAATGTGCGTCAGCTGTTACCGAGCCCATCACGGCAGAGCGGTCAGCCTGCAGCGTCTGCCTGGCAGCGGCCAAAGCTGCTTTGTCGGCAGTCACCGCGGTTGATGCCGCCAGCGCGGTTGTGCGGTCAGTTGACAATTGTTTTCTGGCGGCTTCCAGGGCAGCCTTGTCTGCAGCCAGCGCAACGGTGTCACCAGCAGCCACATCGGCCTTGACTTTCGCCGCCGCCGCGTCAACCGCGGCCTTGTCGGTGGCGATGGTTGCCGTGTTCAAAGCAGCAGTTACATCTGCCTTCAATTGTGTCTGGTCAGCCTTGACGGCCAGACGGTCTGCACTCAGAAAAGTCTTGGCCGCAGCTTCAAGGGATTCCTGATCAGTTCTCAATTGTGCCCGCGCTGCCTGTAAAGCAGCCACATCTGCAGTTACTGGCTTTGCAGCTGCCTTATCGGCAGCCAATGCAGCGATGGCCGCTTTAAGCGCCGCCAAGTCATTTTGAACCAGCGTTTGTGCTGCGGTCACTTCAGAGGGCAATGATGTACTGGTAGGGGCGCTGGTGGTTTGGGCATAAGCACCAAACAAAAACGCCGTCAGGACGGTTGCTGCTACGGCGGTGTGTTTGATTGATCGCATTTGAATCCTCTTTTTGAAAATTGGAAGATTGAATCGTAGGCTCAGTATGTAACCGGTGGGTAAATTTGGCGCATACCAATTGCAACAGTTGGTATCACTCCAACATCGGTGCAGCCAGAATCAGGCTCATGCTGCAATAGCTGGCGCACGAACGAAATTCGGGCGTTCACCAACCGGTGTGGCAAGCCCCTTCAGTCAGGACACGATCCTGACTCAGGAGTTGCCAGCTTGGTTATCTGTTCAAACCGACGCAGTTTGCATGCTGGGGTAATCGGTATAGCCTTTGGCGCCTGGGCTGTAAAAAGTGGCTTGATCAGGCAGGTTAAGAGCAGCACCGGCCCGTACACGTGCAGGTAAATCCGGATTTGCCAAAAAGCCGGTACCAAAAGCAACCGCATCAAGCTTCTTGTCCAAAATTGCAGCGGTCGCTTCTTCACTGCTGTATCCCATGTTGCCGATCAGCACACCTTTGTAATGCGCGCGTGCAATGGTCATCACATCGCCCGTTTGTTGCTGGAAAAAGTCTGCGCGCATCAAATGCACGTAGGCCAGGTTGAAGTCATTCAGGCGATCGGCCAAAAACGCGGTCAATCCGATGGGGTCACTGTCGATCATGCCGTTGAAACTGTTCAATGGCGACAGGCGCAGACCGACACGCTCTGATCCGACGGCCGCACACACAGCAGCCAGAACTTCAAACAGAAAGCGGGCCCTGTTTTCCATCGTGCCGCCATACGCATCGGTGCGTTGGTTGGCGCTGCCACGTAGAAATTGATCGATCAGGTAGCCGTTGGCAGCATGCACCTCCACGCCGTCAAATCCTGCGGCGACCGCATTTTTTGCGGCGTTGGCAAAGGTTTGTACGAGGGCACTGATTTCTGGCGTGGTCAACGCGTGAGGCACGGCATGTGGAACTTTGCCACGAGGTGTTTGAACTTCACCACTGATGGCAATGGCACTTGGCGCAACATTTTCAGCACCCTGGTTGAGCAAGGGGTGTGCGGCGCGGCCGGCATGCCAGATTTGCATGACGATTTTTCCACCTTTGGCATGCACCGCGTCTGTGACGTTTCTCCATGCGGCCACTTGCTCAGACGAGTAGATGCCGGGCTCTGTGACAAAGGCCGACGTATTGGGCGCGATCATGGTGCATTCCGTCACGATGAGACCCGCACTGGCGCGTTGAGCATAGTATTCGGCCATCAAGTCGTTAGGCATGTGCGTCAGGTCTGAGCGTGCGCGCGTCAACGGTGCCATCAGCATGCGATTGGATAAGGTCAGTGCGCCGACTTTTAAGGGTGTAAATAACATGGTGTTTCCTTTGTGGGTATTGGTAGATCAGTTGAGGTTAAATTTCAAGCGTTGGTGTCATGCAGTCGGACTTCAATTCAGTCGTTTCCAATGCGCACGATCAATTTGCCGAAGTTCTTGCCTTCCAGCAGTCCGATGAATGCCTGTGGCGCGTTTTCCAGGCCATCAACGATGTCTTCGCGGAAAGTAAGCTTGCCTTGCTTCAACCAAAGCCCCATGTCTTTGGCAAATTCCGGGTAACGGTGTCCGTAGTCATCAAAAATGATGAATCCCTGCATCCGGATGCGTTTGGTCAACAGAGTGCGCATCAGCAAAGGACTGCGATCTGGGCCATCGGGCTGGGTGGTCACGTTGTAGTTGGCAATCAAGCCGCAAAGCGGTACACGTGCAGCAGCGTTGAGCAGAGGCAGCACGGCATCAAACACTTTGCCGCCGACATTTTCAAAATACACGTCTATGCCATTGGGACAGGCGGCGACCAGAAGGGCTGGCAGGTCCGGGCTGTGATGGTCAATGCAGGCGTCAAAGCCCAGTTCTTCGACGGCCGACTTGCATTTCTGAGCGCCCCCGGCAATCCCCACCACGCGACACCCCTTGAGCTTGGCAATCTGCCCCACCACCGACCCCACGGCACCGGTGGCAGCGGCCACCACCACGGTCTCACCCACCTTGGGGGCTCCAATGTCGAGCAAGCCCATGTAAGCTGTAAAGCCTGGCATGCCGAGCACACCCAGTGCGTAGGATGGAGGCGCCAACCTTGGGTCGAGCTTGGTCAGACCGGTGCCATCCGAGACGGCATAGTCTTGCCAACCGGTATAGGCCAACACCCAGTCACCCACTGCGTAATCGAGGTGTTGGCTGGTTTCCACGCGGCAAACGGTGGCGCCAACCATGGTCGCACCGATGGCAACGGGCGCGGCATAGCTGGCCGCGTCGCTCATACGGCCACGCATGTAAGGGTCAAGCGACAGAAAAACGGTTCGCAGCAGCACCTGCCCCGCCCCAACGCTGGGCACAGGGGACGTGGCGAGATGAAAGTTGTCGGCCGTGGGCGCGCCCACGGGGCGTGAGCTCAGTTGAATCTGACGATTGAGGGTGTTGGTTTGAGTCATGTGAATATTTCTAAGATGTGGTTAATGAAGGAAAGCATGTGGGGTCAGAGTGCGGCGACCAATACGCGGCGGCTGACAGCGGGTGTCACCTCCCCGTGTTCACCAAGTCGCGTCATGCCATGGGTTTCAAGTTGCCGGATCGTCAGGTCGATGGCTTCCTGACCCAAGTCATAAGCACCCAGGTGGGTGGGTAGGCCCAAGCGTTCGAAGAAATCACGGGTGGCGTGGATGGCGGCAGTGATGCGCTGGTCTTCGGAACCTTCATGTATGCCCCACACTCTTTGGCTGTACTGCAACAGCTTGTCGTGCTTTTGCACGCGCCGCTCCTGCAACATGGCCGGTAACACGATGGCCAGTGTGCGGGCGTGGTCGATGTTGTACTGCGCCGTGAGTTCGTGGCCGATCATGTGGGTGGCCCAGTCTTGCGGCACACCCGCGCCGATCAAACCGTTCAACGCCAACGTGGCCGCCCACATCAGGCTGGCGCGGTCGTCATAGTTGGGTTCAGTCGCCGCCAACAGGCGTGGACCGATGTCAACCAGGGTTTGCAGCAGTCCCTCAGCAAAGCGGTCTTGCAGTGGCGCATTGACCGGGTAGGTGAGGTATTGCTCGATGGTGTGGACGAATGCATCCACCACACCGTTGGCCAGCTGGCTGACAGGCAGGGTGTACGTCTTGGTGGGGTCCAATATCGAAAATAGGGGGAACAGGTGTCGGCTGCGAAACGGCAACTTGGCACCGATGTCGTGGCGCGTAATCACTGCCCCGTTGTTCATTTCAGAGCCGGTTGCAGGCAGGGTCAGGACCACGCCAAACGACACGGCCTGGGTGATGTTGCTGCCGCGTTTGAGCAGGATGTCCCAGGCATCGCCTTCAAACGGCACGGCTGCGGCGATGAATTTGGTGGCATCAATGACGGAGCCGCCGCCGACCGCCAGCAAAAAGTCAAAGCCCTCCTCTCGCACCATTTCAATGGCTTTCCTGGCGGTCTCAAAGCTCGGGTTGGGTTCAATGCCACTGAATGTGCGGTGCGCACGCGCGCCCAAAGCCTGACGCACCTCGGCCAGCGTGCCGGTTTTTTCGGCGCTGGCGCCGCCGACCAGTATCAGAACTTTGGCAGCAGCGGGCACCAGACTGGAAAGATCGAAAATGCGGTCTTTGCCGAAAACGATGTGCGTGGGGTTGTGAAAATCAAAGTTGTTCATGTCAAATATTTTTCGGGTAAACAGGTGGATGAAGGTTAAAAGTAGACCGGTCGTCTAATAATTGAGCGAAAAAAAGAAGGCTGCGGTACATCAATCAACTGGCGGGTAAGCCCAGCAATTGCTCCGTGCTGACCAAGGCATGCTCGAACGGCGAAGCATCACGGCGCAATTTGGCCAACAGACTGGCCCCGAGCCAAAGTTCATACAGCGTCAGTGCCGTCGACTCGGCC